>JAHWJE010000244.1 GCA_019348575.1 Actinomycetota bacterium
GATCTGACGGTCGGCGGTGTCCCGCCTTCGTGCTGGTGGCACGGGGGCGGGCGCCGGCGGCCGTCAGGCGCGGATCGGGCGCCGGGAGAGACCGCGGAACTTGTGGCGGGCAGCACTAAGGGTCCCTTCGGCGCGAGCAGCGTGTCGACGCTGCTGCCGAGCGCGCCGACCGTGCGCTGCACGGCCTCCGCGACGAGGTTCATCGCCTGCTGGACGGCTGCGTTGACCGGCGGGGCGAGCGGCTGCGTGGCGTCTGCAAGCGCCGTGCCGGTGCTCTGCACCGTCGTGCCGAGCGACCCGCCGAGGTTGCGAACGCGGTCGCCGGTCGTCCTGACGGGGGCCGCGGCGGGCGCTGTCACGGCCGGGCGCTGCGCCGGGGCGCTCAGAGCCGGCGCTGACGATTCGCGCGCGGGCACGCTCACGGCGGACGGCTCTGACGCCTGGACGCGCGAGACGGCGCTATCGGGCCGCGCGTCGCGGCGCCGCTGCTGCCTGCGCTCCGGCGCGGGCGCCACGATCGGCGCCGTGGCCGCCGGGACGGACCCGCCCGCAGGCAACGTCGATCCGGCGAAGACGAGCGGGGAGCGCTCGGCCGACTGCGTCGCTGCGTCCGCCCAGCCGCCGAAGGCGAACAGGGCGCTGACGGCGAGCAGCGACAGTGCGGCTGCCGCGACGAGCGCGGCGCCGGCGCCGATCGATGCGAAGAGGGCCTTCGTTCCTGCCATATCGCAGGTATCGGCAGTCCTGGGCTCTACCTGAAGTCCCCGCGCGGGTACTGGGAGGCATTGGACTCGCGGCTTGGGTCGCGGGTGACGCGGGGCGGGCTGTGCGACGTGTCGACGATCAGGCACAGCCAGCGCTTCGGGTCCGGTCCCGGGACGCACGTGCGATAGAGGTCGTCGTCGACCATCACCGAATTCGCCGAGTCGACATGCGCGCGAGCGAAGTCGTCGCCGTTGGCTTGGACCCACAGGCGCACGGCCCTGGACTGCTCGGCGAACGCCGCACGGTCGGCGGCGAGCTCGGGGTGGTGCACGAGCCCGGCGACGAGAAACGCCGTTCCGACGAGGCCCAGCGCGCCGAGCCCGGCGTAGTTCTCCGCGACGACCTTCGGCAGGTCGGGCCGCACGCGACGCAGGACCACACCGCCGAGGTTGCCGAGCACGGCGATCGCGATGACGTTCAGGCACCCCGCGAGCAGCAGCCCCGCGACGAAGCCGGTGCCCTCGCCGGCGATCGGCAGCCAGTGCAGCAGGCCGATCTCGACCACCGTCACGACGACGAACGCCGGCCACAGCCAGGCGCCGCGCAACCGCCAGCGCATCCGCCGCACCCCCTCGTGTCGCCGTTCTCGCGCCACCTGCCCCATGTGACCAGCGTACGTACCGGGTACCCTGGTGTCGACGGCTCGCGCCCGCGCGGAGATCCCGACGGGCGCGCAAGAGGCGAGGCGGAGATCCCGGCCTCGACCGCCCAGAACGAGAAAGGCGAAGATGGCGACCAGCAGCACGGATGTTCCGATCGGTCCCAGCACACGCGCCCTGGAGGACCCCTCTGCACACCTGACCGCGGACGACCGCGTCGGGCTGCTGCGCGCGATGCTCCTCATGCGAGCGATCGAGGAGCGCGCGATGAACCTCTACCGCCAGGGCAAGGTGCCGGGTTCCTTCTACGACGGGTTCGGGCAGGAGGCCGTGTCGGTCGGCGCGACGTGGGCGATGGCAGCGGCCGACCGGCTCTGCGTCCTGCACCGCGACCTCGGCGCGCACCTCGTCCGCGGCGTGCAGCCGGCGGCGATCCTCAGCCAGTACATGGGCCGCGAGGCCGGCATCACGCGCGGGCGCGACGGCAACGTGCACTTCGGCGACTGGCGCACCGGCTGCGTCGGGATGGTCTCGATGCTGCCCGACATGATGCTCGTCGCGGCGGGCATGGCGATGGCCTTCAAGCTGCGCGGCGAGCAGCGCTGCGCGCTGACCTGGTTCGGCGACGGGTCGACCTCGCGCGGCGACTTCCACGAGGCGATGAACTGGGCCGGCGTGCAGCACCTGCCGGTGATCTTCGTCCTGGAGAACAACCAGTTCGCCTACTCCACCCCGACGCAGCAGCAGTTCGCGGTCAACCCCGTCGAGCGCGCTGCGGCCTACGGCTTTCCCGGCGTCTCGGTCGACGGCAACGACGTCGAGGCGATGTTCGAGGCCACGCGCATCGCGCGCGAGCGCGCGATCGCGGGCGGCGGGCCGACGCTGATCGAGGCGGTCACGATGCGGATGCACGGCCACGGCGCGCACGACGACATGAAGTACGTGCCCAAGTCGCTCGTCGAGGAGTGGCGCCAGAAGGATCCGATCGACCGCCAGAGCGCGCGCCTGGAGGAGCTCGGCGTCGACGTCGAGGCGCTGCGCCGGGAGGTGCGCGCCGAGGTCGACGCGGCGGCGAAGGCGGCGCTCGCAGGGCCGATGCCCGACCCCGCGACCGCGACCGACCGCCTCTTTGCGCCGCGCGACGCCGAGGAGATCCTGCTGCAGGACGGCGCCGGGCCGTGGAGCGGCTTTCGCTCATGACCGAGATGACCTACCTGCGCGCGATCTCCGACGGCCTGCGGACGGAGATGCGCGACGACGAGCGCGTCCTGCTGATGGGCGAGGACATCGGCGTCTACGGCGGCGCCTTCAAGGTCACCGACGGCTTCATCGAGGAGTTCGGCGCCGGCCGCGTCATGGACACCCCGCTGGCCGAGTCGGGGATCATCGGCACCGCGGTGGGCGCCGCCGTCGTCGGGCTGCGGCCCGTCTGCGAGATGCAGTTCGCCGACTTCGTCTCCTGCGGCTTCGACCAGATCGTCAACGTCGCCGGCAAGATGTACTACCGACAGGGCCTGCCGGTGAACATCACGGTGCGGCTGCCCAGCGGCGGCGGCTTCTCCGGCGGGCCGTTTCACTCGCAGAACCCCGAAGCCTGGTTCATGCACTCGCCGGGACTGAAGGTCGTCGCGCCGAGCACCGCCGAGGACGCCAAGGGGATGATCATCGCGAGCATCCGCGACCCCAACCCGGTCATCTACATGGAGCACAAGAACCTCTACCGGCGCGTGAAGGGCGAGGTGCCGGAGGGCTCGTACGAGACGCCGTTTGCAGCGCGCGTGGCCCGCGAGGGAGACGACCTGGTCGTGATCACCTACGGCGCGATGGTGCACACGGCGCTCGAGGCGACGGCCGATCTCGACGGGGCCTCGATCATGGTGCTCGACCTGCGCTCGCTCGTGCCGCTCGACGAGGAGGCGATCCTCGGCGCGGTGCACCATTGCTCGAAGGTCGTCGTCGTCGACGAGGCGAACCAGACCTGCGCCGCCGGCGCGCAGGTGTCGGCCCTCATCGCCGAGCGGGCGTTCGAGGACCTCGACGGGCCGGTGCTGCGCGTCGCCACGCCTGACGTGCCGATCCCGTTCTCGCCGCCCCTCGAGGCGGCCGTCCTGCCGTCCGTCGAACGCGTGAGGGAGGCCTGTCGTCAGCTCCTCGAGTACTGATGACGCGACCGTCGTCGACGTGACGATGCCGCAGATGGGGGTGTCCGTCGCGGAGGGGACCCTCGTCGAGTGGCGCAAGCAGCGCGGCGACTGGGTCGAGGCCGACGAGACGATCTGCGAGATCTCGACGGACAAGATCGACACCGAGGTCCCGTCGCCCGCGAGCGGGCGCCTCGTCGAGGTGCTCGTGCAGGTCGGCGTGACGGTCGACGTCGGCACGACGCTCGCGCGCATCGCGACGGACGCGCGCCCGGGTCAGCCGCACAGCTCCGAGAACGACCGCCCGGCGGCGCCGGCGCCGGCGGGCGCAGCGGCGCCACCGCCGCCGGCCCCGCCCGCCGCGTCGCCACC
>JAHWJE010000245.1 GCA_019348575.1 Actinomycetota bacterium
CGCAGCCACATCCTGACGCTCGCAACGCAGCTTGCCGAGCGGTCGCAGGCGCCCTACCGCGGCGCAGCGGCCGCAGGGCTGTGACACGCGTGCCGCCGCCGGCGACGCGCGCGTGCTGCGCGTCGGCGCAGGCCCGCTCGACGATCGTGACGCTACGCTGGCCTGCGTGAGGTCATGAACGACGGAATGCTCCAGATCGGCGAGGTGGCTGACCGCGCGGGACTCTCGCTGCGAACGGTGCGCTACTACGAGGAGACGGGGCTGCTCGAGCCCGCCAAGCGCACCGACGGCGGCTTTCGCCTCTACACGAGGCAGCACGTCGACCGTCTCGCGCTGATCAAGCGCATGAAGCCGCTGGGGTTCTCCGTGCAGCAGATGCGCGAACTGCTCGACGCCCGCGAAGCGCTCAGCGCCGGCGACGCCGACGACGTCGCGCGCGAGACCGCCCGCGAACGCCTCAGCGAGTTCGCCGCCCTGGCCGCGGCCGCCTGCGAGAAGCTGCGCGAGCAGCTTGCCGGCGGGGACGAGTTCGTCAAGCAGCTGCGCCGCGAATCGCGGCGCCCACGGATCAGCGCCGTCCGGGATTGATCGCCGCAATGACCCTGCCATCCGCCATCGCGGCGGGTGACGGGACGGTCGCGTCGCAGGCCGCGCGCCGGCGAACGTTCGCGATCATCTCGCATCCCGACGCCGGCAAGACGACGCTGACCGAGAAGCTGCTGCTCTACAGCGACCGGATCACGAGGGCCGGCTCCGTCGATGCACGCGGTCAGCGCTCGGCGACGACCTCTGACTGGATGGACATCGAGCGCCGCCGCGGCATCTCCGTGACGTCGACCGTACTGCGCTTCGAGTACCGCGACACCGTCCTGAACCTGCTCGACACGCCGGGGCACAAGGACTTCTCCGAGGACACGCTGCGCGTGCTCTCAGCCGCCGACTGCGCCGTGATGCTGCTCGACGCCGCCAAGGGCGTCGAGGCGCAGACGATGAAGCTGTTCGACGTCTGCAAGCACCGCGGCATCCCGATCCTCACCGTGGTCAACAAGTGGGACCGCCCGGGGCTCGAGGCGCTCCAGCTGATGGACGAGATCCGCGAGCGCACCGGCCTGGAGCCGACGCCGCTGACCTGGCCGGTCGGCATCGCCGGCGACTTCCGCGGCGTGCTGGACCGGACCACCGGCGAGTTCCTGCGCTTCACCCGCACCGCGGGCGGCGCGACCATCGCCCCCGAGGAGCGGCTGGCTGCCGACGTCGCGGCCGAGCAGGAGGGCGACGCGTGGACGACCGCGGTCGAGGAGAGCGAGCTGCTCGACGCGATGGGGCAGGTGCACGAGCAGGCGAGCTTCCTGGCCGGCGTCACGACGCCGGTGCTGTTCGGCTCCGCGGTGCTCAACTTCGGCGTCCGCCAGCTGCTCGACACACTGCTCGCGCTCGCGCCGCCGCCCGGACCGCGCCCGGACCTCACCGGCCAGCCGCGGCCGCTGGACAAGCCGTTCAGCGCCTTCGTCTTCAAGATCCAGGCAGGCATGGACACCGCCCACCGCGACCGGCTGGCCTACGTGCGGGTCTGCTCCGGCGTCTTCGAGCGCGGCATGCGCGCGATCAACGCGCGCAGCGGCCGCCCGTTCGCGCTGACGCACGCGCACACCGTCTTCGGCGACGAGCGCACCGTTCTCGCCGAAGCATTCCCGGGCGACGTCGTCGGCGTCATCAACGCCGCCGACCTGCGCGTCGGCGACACCCTGTTCACCGGCGAACCGGTGCAGTACCCCGCGATCCCGACGCTCGCCCCCGAGCACTTCGTCACCGCCCGCAACGGCGATGCCGGCCGCCACAAGCAGTTCCACCGCGGACTGGCGCAGCTCGCCGAGGAGGGCGTCGTGCACCTGCTGCGTCGCGGCGAGGGACCGGATCCGATGCCGGTTCTGGGCGCCGTCGGGCCGCTGCAGTTCGAGGTGACCGTCGACCGGCTGGAGCGCGAGTTCGGAGTGGAGGTCGCGCTCGACCCCACCAACTGGAAGGTCGCCCGCCGGACCGATCCGGAGGGCGCCGAGATCCTGCGCGCCGACCGCCACGCCGACGTGCTGATCGGCACCGACGGCGTGCCGCTGGCGCTGTTCACCAGCGAGTATCAACTCGAGCGCTTCCAACGCCAGCACCCCGACGTCACGCTGGACCGGATGCTCACCCGCTGATGCGCCTCCTCGTCGGCTCCGCTCAGGCGGCTGCCCCACGCCGGGACACCGACGATGGCGAGGCAACCGACGCGTCGTTCGCGTCACGACCCAGCAGCGCGCGAACAGCCCTCTTGCCGGCGAGACCATCGTCGAGCGCGCAGTAGCGCTCGACGAAGCGCCGGTACGCGGGACGGTGCGCGCGCGACACCTCGTCGAGGTTGCGCAGCGCCTCGATCACATCCTGAGTGGTGGCGAGCAGGGGCCCCGGCACGACGCGCTCGAAGTCGACGTAGAAGCCGCGCAGGCGGTCGCGGTAGTCCTCGAGATCGTAGGTGTAGAACAGCTGCGGCTTGCCCGTGATCGCGAAGTCGACCATCGCCGAGGAGTAGTCGGTGAGCAGCACGTCGGCGGCGAGGTAGAGGTCCGCGACGTCCGCCCAGCGCGTGACGTCGCGCGAGCCGGGCGTCGTGGCGATCTCGCTGCGCGCGGCAGTGAGACCGTGGGCGCGGACCAGTACCACTGCGCTCTCAGAGAGCCCGCCATGGACGGCCTCGAGATCCAGTTCGAGCGTCATCTGGAAGTCGTCGCGCCAGGTCAGCGCGTACAGCACGGCAAGCGTCCCGGGCTCGAGCCCGAGTTGATCTCGCACCGCTTGACGGCGGTGCTCGCGACCGGCGGCGAGCAGCGCGTCGTTGCGCGGCAGGCCGAGCTCGAGCACGGGCCCGCCGAAGCGGAAGGCTGCCCGCAGGATCTCGCTGCTGGCCGGGTTGGGCGACAGGAGCATGTCCCAGCGCGCGACATCTCGCCCGAGCTCCACGGCGTAGTGGTGCTCGGCGCCCGGGAACGTCGCGTTGCGCACGTCGAAGCCGATGCGCTTCAGCGGCGTTCCGTGCCACGTCTGCATGTACGCCGCCCCTGGGCGCTTCTCGAAGTCCATCGGCAGGACGTCGTTGGAGACGATCCACTCGGCCGCCTCGAGCTCCGACAGCTCCTCTGCGGTGCCGCGCGCGACGCGCTCGACGTACTCCGGCGGCTGCGCCGCGTCGTCGGCGAGCAGCCACACCTGGCGCACGTCGGGGCGGACGCGGCGCAGCTCGCGCGAGATCGCGCGCGGGCTGTCGGAGTAGCGGCCGTGCCAGCTCGAGAAGATGGCGGTCGGCTGCGTCATGGCGCAGCGACCGCGGCGATCGGGGCCATGAGCTGCGGGGCGCCGTCGAGCGGCTCGCGCATGCCCTGCGCGTGACCGACCCTCGCGAACGCGCCGGTGAGCTCGAGGCTGGCGGAATCGCGCGGAAGCTCCGGCAAGCAGCTCCTTCGAGAGAGGCGGGACTCGTCGCGCTGTACCCGCCACAGCCTGCCGCGAAGCAGCAGCAGGGGAAGGCGCCGTAGGCCGCGCCCGCGCCGCCGCGGCGTCGTCGGAAAAAGAGTGCCCTTTCGGACCCTCCTTCGGCGAGTCGCTCGGCGACGTCCGCGTCCATACCCGAGAAGGCGCGGCGGCGCTCGCACGAGCCGTCTCGCCACGAGCGTTCACCGTCGGCGGCGACGGCAACGGGTTCATCACGCACGAGGCCGGCATCACGGCGCAGATCCGCGACCGCGCCCGAATACAGGCGTAGGCCTAGGCGGGTTGGCGACGACGCGGCTGGTCGGGCACGCGGCGGAACAGGCGGCGGCGGTGCGGTGCGTCCGGCGCGGTC
>JAHWJE010000246.1 GCA_019348575.1 Actinomycetota bacterium
CGCCGCGCCGCCGGGCCGGCGGCTCCGCCTGTCCTCGTCGAGCACGGGCACCGGCGCGTCCGGCGACAACCGCTCGACGCTGCCCTCGAGATCGCGGTCGAGCAGCGCGTCGCCGACGACCAGCAGGGGGCGCCGGTCGCTGTCGCGGTCGAAGCGCTTCATCGCCTGATCAGCTCCGTGGGCCGCGCCGGGGCGGCACCGTTCACAGCGAGTTCGCGGTCGGTCGCCGCCGCGAGCAAGTCCACGGCGACGAGCTGTAGCTCGTGCAGCACGGCACGCGACGGCGCGGGCACGGCGACGACCTCGGCCGCCAGGGTAGCCGCCGCCGACCGCAGCCCGGGATCGGTGCTGACCATCGCGTTCGGGCTGCCGATCCATCAGGCGGGGGGCACCGCTCTCGCGGCGATGCTGGTCGTCTCCATTTAGGGTTCGCTCTCGCATTACCGGGAAGGGAGCATCAACGTCCGTGCCGGGGCGTTCGTGGGGCTCGCCGGGATCGCGACTGCTGTCGACGCTGTGCACTTTGCCGGCGGCGTGTCGCTGATCGAGTGGACGAACTTCGTGTGGGTCTGGGCGGCGGTGCACCAGCTGGGCTACCTGTGGCGTGACGGTGCGCTGACCCGCTCGCGCTGGGTGCCGCCGGCCTTCGCGGTGCTCGAGCCGTACCGCTGCTTACCGGGCGGCCTTCGAGGCGGGCCCGAGGGACTCGAACTCATCGCTTCGAACGGCGCCGCCGCGGGGACGAGATGCTGCAGAACTGCCGGAGCGATCGACCGCAGGCGGGGCCTCCTAGAATCGCCGGACATGATCGACCGCGAACAGGTGCTGCACGTCGCTCGCCTCGCCCGCCTCGAGCTGACCGAGGACGAGGTCGCCCGGATGAGCGAGGAGCTGTCCGACGTGCTCGGCCACATCGAGAAGATCGGCGAGCTCGACCTCGACGACGTCGCGCCGACGACGCACGTCGTCGAGGTGTCCAACGCGCTGCGGCCCGACGTCGTGCAGGTGTCGCTGCCGCGTGACGTCGCGCTCGCCGGCGCGCCCGCGGTCGCCGACGGCGGCTTCCTCGTGCCGAGCCCGCAGGCCCCTGTAACGTCGTCCGAAGGTCAGAGCTTGCGATGACCGTAGGCCGAAACCGCTCTTTCGAAGGTCAGAGCCTGCGATGACCGTAGGCCGAAACGCCGCTTCGATCACGCTGCTCACCGCGAGCGGTGCGGTCGACGCGATCCAGCGCGGCGAGCTCGGCGCCGCGGAGCTGTTCGAGGCCTACCGCGCCGCCGCCGCCGGCGACCAGCTCAACGCGTACCTCTGGGTCGCCGACGACGCACCCGCGCCCGTCCCCGAGGGCGCGCCCCTCGCCGGCGTCCCGCTCGCCGTCAAGGATCTGTTCTGCACGGAGGGCGTCCCGAGCCAGGCCGGCTCGAAGATCCTCGAGGGCTACCGGCCGCCGTACACCGCATCGGTCGTCGCCGAGCTCGCCGCCGCGGGCGCGCCGCTGCTGGGCAAGACGAACCAGGACGAGTTCGCGATGGGCTCCTCCAACGAGAACTCCGCCTTCGGGCCGGTGCTCAACCCATGGGACCGCACGCGCGTGCCGGGCGGCTCGAGCGGTGGCAGCGCGGCCGCGGTCGCGGCAGGGTCAGCGCCGTGGGCGATCGGCACGGACACCGGCGGATCCATCCGCCAGCCCGCCGCGCTGTGCGGGATCGTCGGCCTCAAGCCGACCTACGGCACCGCCAGCCGCTACGGGATGATCGCCTTCGCCTCCTCGCTCGACCAGGCCGGGCCGCTGACGCGCGACGTGACCGACGCGGCGCTGCTGCTGCGCCACATGGTCGCCAGGGACGAGCGCGACGCGACGTCGATCGGCTTTCCCGGCACGATCGAGCTGCCCCGCGCGGAGTCGCTGAAGGGCATCCGCCTCGGCGTGCCCGAGGAGCTGTCGGGCGAGAGCGACGTCGGCATCGAAGCCGGCGTGCTCGACGCCTTCAACGCGACGCTGACGCTCGCCGAGTCGCTCGGCGCGACGATCGAGACGTGCCACCTGCCGCACGCGCCGCACGCGCTGAGCGCGTACTACGTGCTCGCGCCGGCCGAGGCGTCGTCGAACCTCGCGCGCTACGACGGCGTGCGCTATGGCGCGCGCGTCGAGGACGGCGGCCTCGTCGGGATGTACACGAAGACGCGCAGCCAGGGCTTCGGCCGCGAGGTCAAGCGCCGCATCATGCTCGGCACGTACTCGCTGTCGAGCGGCTACTACGACGCCTACTACGGCCGCGCGCAGCGCGTGCGCACGAAGATCGCCGACGACTTCCGCACGGCCTTCGAGAGCTTCGACTTCGTCGTCACGCCCACGGCGCCGTCGGTCGCCTTCGAGCTCGGCGCGAAGACCGCCGACCCGCTCGCGATGTACCTCAACGACTACTGCACGGTGCCGATGTCGCTGGCCGGGATCCCCGCGATCTCGATTCCCAACGGCCTCAGCGAGGGGCTGCCGACGGGCTTTCAGCTCTGCGGACCGGCCTTCAGCGAGAACCGCGTGCTCGAGGCGGCGTACGCGCTCGAGCAGGCGATCGGCTTCGACGCCGCCGGCGGGAGGACCGACGTATGACGTCCGAGTTCGAGCCGGTCATCGGCCTGGAGATCCACGTCCAGCTGTCGACGCGGACGAAGATGTTCTGCGGCTGCGCGCTGTCGTTCGGCGAGCCGCCCAACACGCTGACCTGCCCCGTCTGCCTCGGCCTGCCCGGCACGCTGCCGCGCGCCAACGCGCAGGCGATCCACTACGGGCTGATGATCGGCCTCGCGCTCGGCTCGGACCTGGCGCCGCGGTCGATATTCCATCGCAAGAACTACTTCTATCCCGACCTGCCGAAGGGCTACCAGATCAGCCAGTACGACGAGCCGCTGTGCCGCGGGGGGAGCCTCGGCGACGTGCGCATCCACCGCGTGCACCTCGAGGAGGACGCGGCGAAGCTCATCCACGCCGGCTCGAGCGGTCGCATCCACGGCTCCGATGCGTCCGTCGTGGACTTCAACCGCGGCGGCACGCCCCTCATGGAGATCGTCACCGAGCCGGACATCCCCTCGCCCGAGGCCGCCCGCGCCACCGCCAACCACCTCAAGGACATCCTGCGCGCGATAGGGGTCTCCGAGGCGGACATGGAGAAGGGCCAGCTCCGCTGCGACGCCAACGTCTCCATCCGCAACCCCGACGGCTCCTTCGGCACGAAGACCGAGCTGAAGAACATGAACTCCTTCCGCTTCGTCGAGCGCGGGATCAACGCCGAGATCGCGCGCCAGGAGGCGCTGCTGCGCGCGGGCGGGCAGGTCGTCCAGGAGACGCTGCACTTCGATCCGCAGACCGAGCGGATCACCTCGCTTCGCTCGAAGGAGGAGGCGCACGACTACCGCTACTTCCCCGAGCCCGACCTCGTCCCGGTGGCGACGTCGGCGCAGATGCTCGCGGCCGCACGGGCGGCGATGCCCGAGCTGCCGGCGGCGCGTGAGCAGCGCCTGCAGTCACTCGGCGTCAGTGCGGCGAGCGCGCGCCAGCTGGCCTGGCGCACGGAGCTCGGCGACTACTTCGAGGCGGCGCTGGCGGGCGATGGCGCCGAGCCGCAGCCGCTGGCCAACTGGGTCTGCAACGAGCTCGTCGCGCGCGTCGGGGAGGACGACCCGAACGCGTCGAAGGTGACACCGGACGCGCTCGCAAAGCTCGTCGCGCTCGTCGGCCGCAAGGCGGTGACCGTCGGCAACGCCAAGCTCGTGCTCGACCGCCTCGTCGCCGAGGGCGGTGACCCGGCCGCGATCGTCGCTGCCGAGGGACTCGGGGCGATGGCCGGCGGCGACGAAGCGCTCGAGCCGATCGTC
>JAHWJE010000247.1 GCA_019348575.1 Actinomycetota bacterium
TGGCCTCATCGCTGCTGAGAAAGTAGTCGCGCTCGGTGTCCGTACGGACCTTCTCGTAATCCTGCTTGGTGTGCTTGGCGATGATCTCGTCCAGTCGCCGGCGGATGTCGATGATCTCCTTGGCGTGGATCTCGATGTCGGTCGCCTGCCCCTGGAAGCCGCTCGACACCTGATGGATCAGGATCTTCGCGTTGGGCAGCGCCATGCGCTTGCCCTCGGCGCCGCCGGACAGCAGCAGCGCGCCCATCGACATCGCGATGCCGACGCAGATCGTCTGCACGTCGGGCTTGATGAACTGCATCGTGTCGTAGATCGCCAGCCCGGCGTAGACCGAGCCGCCCGGCGAGTTGATGTAGAGCGAGATGTCCTTGTCGGGATCCTCGGACTCCAGATGCAGCAGCTGGGCGACGATCAGATTGGCGATCTGGTCGTCGACGGGCGTCCCCAGGAAGACGATCCGCTCGTTCAGCAGACGGCTGTAGATGTCGAAGGCGCGCTCGCCTCGCGACGTCTGCTCAACCACCATGGGGACAAGGGGGCTCATGGTCCTCGCTTCAGTTAGGCGTCGTCTGGTGAACTCCTGCCGGGGGAGCCTAGCAATCGGCCCGTCGCGGTCCGGCGGGCGCTCAGCTGCCCGGCGTCCAGAGCTTGCCCTTGCCGCCGGCGGTCGCCGGGTCGGCGTCGGGCGTCCACAGCTCGTCGCCCTTCTCGCCCTGGGTCTTGATCGGCGCCTTCTTCTCGGCCGCCTTGGGCTTCTTCTTGTCGCCGGCCTCGGGCTGCTTGGTCTCGGCCGCCTCGGGCCGGGTCTGCTCGGCGCCCTCGGGCTGCTTGGTCTCGGCGGCCTCGGGCGCGACGGGCTTGGCGGTCGTCACGACGAGGTCGAGCGCCTGCTCGGCGGCGAGCTCTTTGGCCAGCATCTCGACGCGTCCCGCTGAGCGCAGGCGATCGAGCAGCTTCTGGCGCGACATCTGCTCCTTCTCGGCGGCGCTCTCCAGCGCGTCGAGCAGCTGGGCCTCGGTCGGCTCGATCCTCTCGGCCTCGATGATCGCGGCCAGCACGGCCTCGCGGCGCAGCGCGATCGCGGCGTCGGGCTTTGACTCCTCGACGAGCTCCTCCTCGGTCTTGCCGGCGATCTGCAGGTAGTGCGACTTGGAGATGCCCTGGTGGCTCAGCGAGTGCATCATGCGATCCAGCAGCTCCTGCGCGCGCGCGGTGATCAGCGCCTCGGGCACGTCGATCGTCGCCTGCGCGACGGCGGCGTCGAGCGCGGCAGCGCGAAATTCGTTCTCGACCCGCTTCTTGTCGTGCTCGAGCAGCTCCTCGGCGATCGACTCGCGCAGCTCGTCGAGCGTGTCGTGGCCGGCGGCGTCGGAGGCGAAGTCGTCGTCGAGCGCGGGGAGCTCCTTGTGCTTGACCTCCTTCACGCTGAACTCGAACGTCGCCGTCTTGCCGGCGAGGTGCTCGGCGCCGTAGTCCTCGGGGAACGTCGCGTCGACGGTCTTCGTCTCGCCCGCCGAGAGGCCCACGAGGCCTTCCTCGAAGCCGTCGATCCGCAGACCGGCGCCGATCTCGACGAGCTGGTCGCGGCCCTCGCCACCCTCGAACGGCTCGCCGTCGATCGTCGCGACGAAGTCGAGTAGCACGAAGTCGCCGTTCTGGGCGGGGCGGTCGACGACCTCCAGGCGCGCGAAGCGCTCGCGCATCTCCTGGATCTGGTCCTCGATGACCTGCGGGGCGGCGGCCGGCTCGCGCTTGGGGACCTCGAGCTCGCGGTACTTGCCGAGCGTCGCGGTCGGGCGCACCCCGACCTCGAAGGAGAACGTCAGCGGCTTGCCCTCGTCGGGCAGCGTGCCGAGGTCGACGTCGGGGTCGCCGACGGGTACGATGCCGGACTGGTCGACGGCCTTCATGTACCAGTCGGTGAGACGGCCGCGGACGGCTTCGTCGAGGATCGGCTTGCGGCCGACGCGCTGGATGACGACGGCCGGTGGGATCTTGCCGGTGCGGAAACCGGGGACCTTCATCTCGCGGCCCAGCTTGCGCGCCTGGGTCTCCAGCGAGCGCTGGATCTCCTCCGCCGCGACCTCGACGCTCACGCTCACGCGCGATTCGGGCAGCTCGGTGACGGTGGTGGTGACTGCGGTGGCCATGCGCTCCACCATATCGTCAGCTTGTGCGCCGCCGTCGCCCACCGCACGAGGTGCTCGCCGCCTGGGTCGTCACGGGGCCGCTGGGCCACCTCTACGCCGGCGTCGCCGACTGGGCGGTCGTCCTCGTCCGCTGGGTGCGTGCGCGCGGCCGGCTCGAGCGGATGTAGGGCGCGCACTCGTCTGCCGACCGCGCTGACCGGCGGGCGGCGCGCGCCCCTCAGCCGCTGAGCGCGAACACCGCCCAGCGCCCGGGGACGCCCTTGAGGCGGTGCTCTCCGCGGTAGTCGAAGTCCAGGCCGGCGCCGACGATCGTCCCGTACGTCGTGCCCGACACGAGGATCTCGCCGCCCTGGGCGAGCGCGCCGACGCGGGCGGCGATGTGCACGGCCATCCCCAGGATGTCGTCGCCGACGACCTCGCACTCCCCGGTGTGCAGCCCGATCCGCACGTGGACGCCGGCGACGTCGTCGCGCAGCGCCCGCGCGCAGCGCACGGCGCGGCTGGGCGCACCGTCGAACGTCGCGAGGAAGCCGTCGCCCGCGCGCTGCAGCAGGCGCCCGTCGAAGCGCTGCAGCGTGCGCCGCACGTCGCTGTCGTGGGCGCTGAGCAGATCTCGCCAGCGCTTGTCTCCCAGCTCGGCCACGAGCTCGGTGCTGCCGACGATGTCGCTGAACAGGACGGTCAGCAGCATGCGCTCGCGCTCTGCGCCGCGCCGGCCACCGGTGAGGAACCCCTCGATCTCGTCGAGCAGCGCGTCGCTGTCGCCGACGCTGGGCAGCGAGTCGGCGCCCGGCAGCTCCACGAGCCGCGCGCGGGGGATCCGCCGCGCGTACTCCCGCGAGTGGCGCACGTCGATGAACGCGTCCTCGCTGCGGTGCAGCACGAGCGTCGGCGCCTGGATGCGCTCCAGGTCCCGGCGCGGGTCCATCTGCGCCAGCGCGCCGACCAGGCGGCGCATCCGGCCCGGGCTCGCGGCGAGTCGCCGGAGCCGGCCGAACCAGGCCTTCAGGGCCTCGTCGCGCGCGGCGCTCGGCGCGAGCACATCGATCGTCGCGGCGTTGCCCCAGTCCTGAAGGATCTGCTCGAAGCGCGCGTCGCGCTCGTCGGCCGCCTGCAGCCACGGCAGGTCCTCGTCGCGTGTCGCGCGCAGGATGCAGGCGTAGAGGACGAGGGCGCTGACGCGGTCGGGGTGGCGCGCCGCGAGCATGGCCGCGAGCGGCCCGCCCGCCGTGTAGGACAGCACCGCCGCGCGTTCGCTGCCGACGGCGTCGAGCACCGTGAGGATGTCCGCGATCTCGTGCTCGACGCCCAGCGGGCCGTCGTCAGAGAGCCCGGAGCCGCGCCGGTCGATGAGGATCAGTCGCGCGAACCCCGTCAGGCGTGTGAGGAAGCGGGCGAGTCCCGGGTCATCCCAGATGTGCTCGACATGGCTGACGAACGCGCTGACGAACAGCAGGTCGATCGGGCCGTCGCCGTGGACCTGGTAGGCGATGTTGACGTCGCCGTTGCAGGCGTAGCGGGTGAGATGCGCCATCGGCGCGCATCATCGAGCATCGGGCCGGGCCGCTGCTGTCGCTTGGGCGGCGCGCAGCGCCAGGCGCCGGGCGCCCGGCGGCGCCCGGTCTTCGCGTCGTCGGCGGCGGCTGCTCAGTCGCTGAAGAGGTTCAGCAGCGAGAGGAAGATGTTGACGATCGAGACGAAGATCCCGGTCGCGATCCAGACC
>JAHWJE010000248.1 GCA_019348575.1 Actinomycetota bacterium
GCGCGTGCGCGTCGCGGGCGGCTGCGGGCGGCCGTCGGGATCGAGCAGCGGTGCGCCGGCCTCGTCGAGCGGTGCGCCGTCCGCGCCGATTCGCCGGCCGAGGTCGTCGACCGGCCTGCCGTCCCTCGCCCGCAGGGGGTAGCCGTGGCGGTCGATCCGCGGCAGCCCGGTCGGGTGCGGGCAGCCGTCGGTCGTGTAGATGTGGCCGCAGAAGTGAAAGGCGTCCGCCTCCCCCGGTGCCACCAGCGATCCGACCATCCGCCCCGCGGTCAGCACCGCGACCGCGGCGCTCGCGGTCTGCAGGAAGCTGCGGCGCGAGCTCGCGCGCTCGGGGTGCTCGATCTCGCTGCGACGCCCGTCTGCCGCCGCGACGACGGACGACAGCTGAGCGCGCGTGTTGACGGTGCCCTTGGCCAGCACGGTGCCGTCGCCCGCCAGCGCGACGGCGAACGGCGCGCCCGGCACGCCTGCGGCCGACCACATCTCGGCGTCGGCGATCTCGTCGTAGACCGCGCCGCCGAGCCGCCGGGCCTGCGGGATCAGCGCCCGGCACAGCCGGCAGCCGTCGGACGTGAACAGCGCGAGCGGGACGCCGGCGGCGTCCAGCCGCGATCCGAGCGGCGGTCCCTCGCCGGCGACCTCGAGCGCGCCGGCGGGGCGACGCGCGCGAACCACGATCGCGACCGCGAGGGCCAGCGCGCCGAGCGTCGTCGCAAACAGCGGCGGGGCGTTCGCGGCGGGCGCCAGCGCAACCAGCACCGCCGCCGCGGCGAGCAGCGCGGCGCGCGCGACAGAGCCCCACGAGAGGTGCCCGCGCGCCCCGAAGCAGCCGCACGGCGCGCCGCTGCGACCGGCGGCGATCGCCGCCGCCTGCGCGATCGCGAAGGCGCCGAGCAGGCCCGCCGCAGCCCATCCGGCGTGACGCGCTCCGCCGATCAGGCCCGCGGCGAGCAACGCCTCCAGCGCGGCGAGCGGCAGCCAGACCCAGCGCGCCGGACGACCGCGCAGGCCGAAGGTCTCGGCGGCTACCGCCGTGCCGGTGCGGTCGGCGACCTTCAGCGTCGCGGCGCCCAGAAGCGCCGCGCCGACGAGCGCGGCGAGCAGGACGTAGACCAGCACTGGCGCCCGAAGCTAACGCATTCGCGGCGTCACGAGCGCCGGCAGGTCACAGCCCGACGGGGTGGCGCGCCTTGAAGCCGTGGCGCTGGCCGATCGCCGGGCGCCAGCGCACGCCGCTGCGCGCGCTGGCGTCGCCGATCGAGCTCGTGTCCAGGCGCAGCCCGGCGACCTCGATGTAGACGTGCGACTTGTGGGCGTAGACGGTGACCCAGCGCCCGGCGCCGGCGGCGCCCCAGCGCGCGAAGCTGCCGCTGACCATCGTCGTGCGCAGCAGGCCGCCCTTGATCAGGCCGTAGCCGACCGCGCCGGAGCAGTCATAGCCCACGTCCGCCAGCCTGGCGTGGCCGCCGCCCCACTTGTAGCGCTTGCCGGCGATCCGGTTGTATTGCGCGATCAGCGCGCGCACGCGCTTCGGCGCGCCGCGCGGGATCGCCGCCCTGCCGTCGCTGCGCATGCGCGCGACCTTGCCGCGCACGTACGTCGTGGTCACAGCCGGGAGCTCGTCCTCCGTGGGGAACTCCAAGCCGGTGCCGTCGTCGCCGAAGACGCCGTCGCCGATCGGAAGCTGCGGCCGCGGCTGCGCGGGCGCGTGGTCGTGCGGTCGGTCGGGCTCGTCGTCTGAGCCGCGCTCGTCGACCGGGGTCTGCGGAACGACCTGTTCGGGAGCTGCGGTCGGCGGCGCGACGACATGCGCCGCGCGCGCCGTGCTCACCGCGGGCGCGAGCGCAAGCAGCGCGACCAGCATCGCGCCGGCGAGCAGGCGGCCGGCGGCGAGGCGAGTTCGAGACGCTCCGGCGAAGTCCACGCGGCTGTTCTCGGATCGGCGACGGCAGCCGTTGAGTTGCCGCCCGCCTTCCTGGACAGGGCGTTCGCGGGTGGACCGGCGCGCGGGCGGCCCACTAGGATGGCGCTGGATGACCAAGCACCTCCACACCCTCGTCACCCACGCCGCGGACGTCTGATCAGGCGCCCGGGGCAGCGCCCGGGCATCGACGCCGCACTCGTGTCACTGACGAAACCGTCGAGGATCTCACCTTGCATGCCCCGTTCGCCGGCATCGGCCGGCGACCAGACCTCGACGCCGAGCTCGCGCAGCTCGACGGCGAACAGCAGTACAGCGCCGCCCGCGTGCTCGCGCAGCACCGTGGGCGCTGGCTCGTCTCGACCGGCGACGCCGAGACGCCGCCGCAACTCGTCGCGGCGCGCGGGCGCCTGCGCACGGTCGGCGGCGCCCCGACCACCGGCGACTGGGTCGCGATCGACGGCGACGGCGTGATCGCCGCGGTACTCGAGCGCCGCGGCACCGTCGTGCGCCGCGCCGCGGGCGCTCCGGTCGCAGGCCAGGTGCTCGCGGCGAACGTCGAGCTCGTGCTCGTCGTCGAGCCGCTGCCGCAGCCCAACGAACGCCGTGCGGAGCGGATCGTCGCGCTGGCCGCGGCGGGCGGCGTGCCGGCGGCGCTCGTCCTCACGAAGGCCGACCTCGCCGACGGCGGCGCCGGCGCGACGGCACGCGGCATGGCGCGTGACCTCGGCCTCGCCGACGGCGTCGCCGTCAGCGGCCACGACCGGGACTCGCCGGCGTTGCTGTGGACGCTGCTCGAGCCCGGCACGACGAGCGTCCTGCTCGGTCCCTCGGGCGCCGGCAAGTCGACGCTCGTCAACGCCCTGCTGGGCTTCGAGCGCCAGGCGACCGGCGAGGTCAGCGCGCACAACGGCGGCCGCGGGCGCCACACGACCGTCACGCGCGACCTGCTGACGATGCCCAACGGCGCCTTGCTGATCGACACGCCGGGCATCCGCGAGGCGGGCCTGTGGGACGGCGGCGTCGACCAGTCGTTCGCCGACATCGAGGAGCTGGCCGCGCGCTGTCGCTTCTCTGACTGCCGCCACAACGGCGAGCCGGGATGCGCGGTGCGCGACCACGGCGATCCCGAGCGCGTCGCGGCGTGGCAGAAGCTCGAGCGCGAGCAGGCGTGGATCGAGGACCGGCGCGCGGCGTCGCTTGCGCGTGAGCAACGCGGCCGCCAGTACAACGTCAGCCAGCGCGAGGCGCGGCGGGCGAAGGGCGGGCGCTGAGCGAGGCTCGCCCACGGGGCCCGCGCCCGCCGCTCTTCAGCCGACCAACGCCGATGTCCGCGCGCTACCGCCCGCCGGCGCCGGACCGCATGAGGTCCAGGCACACGACGCAGTACGGCCACGGCGGGTTCCACGGCCAGCCGGTGACGTCCTTGCCGCACAGCGCGGTGTCCGGGTCCTCCTCGGTGACGATGTGGCAGATCTCCTCGCCGTGGCCTGTCGGACCATCGACGCGGCGCTCCTGCGGGGCGGTGCGAGGCATCCGTCTCAAGGGTGCCACGCACCCGCCCCGCGCGCCAGCCCCGGTCTCGTAGAATCATCGGCGCCGAGGGCGCGTAGCTCAGTGGGAGAGCGCTCGCTTCACACGCGAGAGGTCGCAGGTTCGAAACCCGCCGCGCCCATCACCAAAGGGGGGATCAGCAAACGGACGCCGAAGCGGCTACTCGGAGTCCGGTGCCACGGAATCTGGACCTGGCCCGGGCTGTGGAGCGGGGGCGGGTGCCGAGTTCGGGACGGTCGGCGCTGGCTCCGGGTCGGGATCGGGGTCCGGGGGGTCTTCCGGTTGCGGATCGGGGTCCGGGTCGGGGTCGGGATCCGGGTCCGGGGCCCGGTCGGGGTCCGGATCGGGGTCGGGATCCGGGTCCGGGTCCGGGTCCGGGTC
>JAHWJE010000249.1 GCA_019348575.1 Actinomycetota bacterium
GACGCGGGAGGTGCTCAGCCGGCAGCAGATCGCCCATTACGACCGCCCTGCGGGGCTACGCCGACGGGCGCCGGGCAGCGCACTCGGCGACGGCGCTCAGCATCAGCAGCACGACCGCTGAGCGAGACGAGCACTCCGATGTCCATGCGCTGCACATGCCCGCGGGTGCGGTTTGGGCCGGAGCAGCAGCGCTGCCCGCCTTCACGCCGGCGTGTGCCACCATCGGCCCGTGCCAACGAGTTCGCAACTCGCCTCGCTCGGCGTCAACGCGGTCGGCTACCTGCGCGGCGGGCTCGGCCTCGGCCAGGCCGCCCGCCTCTACGTCCAGGCGCTCCACGAGGCCGGCGTGCCGGTCCGCACGACGACGCTCGACGTCAACCTGCCCGATGTCGTCGCCCCCGACGGGCGGCGCGCGCAGATCAAGACGACCGACTTCGCCGACCTGCACGTCGAGGGCGAGCTGCCCTTCAACCTGATCTGCGTCAACGCGCCCGAGCTGCCCGCCTTCCATGCCGAGCTCGGCGAGGACTTCTTCCGCGACCGCTACACGATCGGCGTGTGGGCGTGGGAGGTCGACGTCGTGCCGCCGAGCTGGGACCGCGCGTTCGGGCTCGTCGACGAGATCTGGGTCTACTCGAGGTACGTGCAGGAGATCCTCAGCCACGCCTCGCCGGTGCCGGTCGTGCGCGTGCCGCTGCCGATCGTCGCGCCGCCGCCGGGCGGTGACATCAGCGCGCTGCAGCTGCCCGACGGCTTCCAGTTCCTGTTTCTGTTCGACTTCTACTCGACGCTCGCGCGCAAGAACCCGCTCGGCCTCGTGGAGGCGTTCACGCGCGCCTTCGAGCCCGGCGAGGGGCCCCAGCTCGTGCTCAAGAGCCACAACGGCGACTTCAAGCCCGACAAGCTCGCCCGGCTGCGCGAGGCGATCGGCGACCGCCCCGACATCCGGCTCGTCGACCGCTTCCTCAGCGCCGCTGACATGGCCGCGCTGATGCGGCGCGCGGACTGCTACGTGTCGCTGCACCGCGCAGAGGGCTTCGGGCTGACGCTCGGCGAGTCGATGGCGCTGGGCAAGCCCGTGATCGCGACCGGGTTCTCGGCGAACATGGACTTCATGACGGCCGAGAACTCCTACCTCGTCCATCACACCGAGACCGACGTCGGGCCCGAGGGCGAGAACTACCCCGCCCAGGGGACGTGGGCCGAGCCCGACCTCGACCACGCGGCGGAGCTCATGCGCGAGGTGTGGGAGCACCAGGACGAGGCGCGCGAGCGCG
This sequence comes from Actinomycetota bacterium, assembly GCA_019348575.1. The sequence goes on from JAHWJE010000249.1 coordinate 1,278, forward strand.
GGGCGCGCGCGCAGCGCGAGATCGCCGAGCACTTCTCGCTCGAGGCCGTCGGCGAGGCGGCGCGCGAGCGACTCAGGCGCCTGGCCACCACTCGCCGCCACTCCGCCGGCGGCGGCTACGGGATCGCGGTCGACTCGCTGCCCGCGCAGTCCTACGTCGAGTCGGCGCAGCGGATGATGAGCTGGGACCCGATGCGCCACGCCGAGGAGACCGGTGGCGCCAAGGGCGCGATGCGCAAGGCGGCGCTGCAGGCGATGCGTCCGTACACGGCGCATCAGGACGAGCTCAACCGCGTGCTCACGCAGGCGCTGCGCGAGGTCGACGAGCGCGTCGATGACGTTCTGCTGGAGACGCGCCGCCTGTCGGTCAACCTGCGCAAGCTGATGGGCGCGGTCGCAGACGGAGAGCTCGGCCTCGTGCTCGAGGGCCTGCGCGCGCGGCCGGCGTCCACGCATCCGGCGATCTCGCAGCCCGACGAGCGCGGGCGGCCCGTCCTGCGCTTCGACGGCGCGTCCGCCGACGGCGCCACGTACCGCGGCTTCGAGGACATCTTCCGTGGCGACGAGCGCGCCGTCCGCGAGCAGCAGCAGGCGTACGTCGACGCCTTCGCGGGCGCCGACTGGGTGCTGGACCTGGGCTGCGGGCGCGGTGAGTTCCTCGACGCGCTGATCGCCCGCGGGATCGGCGCGAAGGGCGCCGACATGGACGACAGCATGGTCGCCCGCTGCCGCGAGAAGGGCCTCGACGTCGAGCTCGCCGACGCCGCCTCCTACCTGCGCGGACTCGACGACGATTCGGTCCCCGCGATCTTCGCGGCGCAGGTCGTCGAGCACCTGAGCGCGTCGCAGCTCACGGAGCTGCTGTCGCTCATCGAGCGCAAGCTCGTGCCGGGCGGCCTGGCGATCCTGGAGACCGTCAACGGGCACAACCCCGCCGCGCTGAAGGCCTTCTGGACCGACACGACGCATCACCATCCGCTCTATCCGGAGGTCCTGCTGGCGCTGTGCCGGCTGGCGGGCTTCGAGTCGGGCGAGGTCCGCTTCCCGCAGGAGACCGGCGACTTCAACGCCGACGTCTACGCCAACCGCGACTACGCCGTGTACGCCCGCACCGCGACGTGAGCGCGCCGCCCGAGCTGACCGTCTGCTGCTCGGTCAACACGCCCCCGGGCCGCGTCGCCGCGGCGTTCGCGCCGCTCGCGCCGCTCGGCGCCGAGATCGTCCTGGCGGTCGACGACCGCGTGGATCCCTCGTGGATCGACGGCTACCGCCAGATCGCCGACCGCGTCGTGCTGGTCCCGTTTCCGGGCAACTTCGCGCTCATGTACGCGTGGATGCGCGAGCAGTGCGCGGGGCGCTGGATCCTGCAGCTCGACCTCGACGAGGTGCCGGCGCCGGGGCTTGCGGCCGAGGTCGCCGAGACGATCGCGGCCGGTGACGTGACGCACGCCTGGGTGCCGCGCCGCTGGCTGTACCCCGACGGCGGAAGCTGGCTCGCGCAATGGCCCTGGCGCCCGGACTACGCGCTGCGCCTGCTGCGCAACGACGCGGCGCTGCTGCGCTTCCCCGGCCTGCTGCACTGCACGGTGCGGGTGCTCGGCCCGAGCCGCTACCTGCGCGCGCCGCTGTACCACGCCGACCTGCTGCTGACGGATGCGGCCGGACGCGAGCGCAAGCACCTCGCCTACGAGCAGGAGATGCCCGGCTTCGTGATCGACGGGCGCTCGTTGAACGAGGTCTACTACCTGCCCGAGCGGCGCGCGGACCTGCGGCTGGAGGCGGTGCCGGCCGAGGATGCACAGGCGGTCGCGGCGTTCCTCGAGGCCGGCGCGGCCGTGCCCGCCGAGCTGCGCCGCCCGGCGCCGGGGAGCCTGGGCTCGGCGACCGTCGAGGAGATCTGGCGCCGCAGCGAGGGGCGCGCGCTCGGCGAGGACGCCTACCACGCGCGCCTGGTCCTGCTCGACGACGACCTGCGCCTCGTCAGCGGCGAGTGGCGCACCTTCGACGTCGAGGTCCACAACCGCGGCAGCGCGCACTGGCCGGGCGGGATGGACGCGCTGCCGCAGGTCCGCCTCGCGTACCGGTGGCTGGGCTCGGACGGCAGACCGCTGGAGGAGGGCGCGCGGACCGCCCTGCCCGCGCCGCTGGCGCCGGGCGCGCGCGCCGTCGTCCCGCTCGAGGTGCTCGGGCCCTCGCCGCCCGGTGCGCGCGAGATCGAGGTCGACCTCGTCCACGAGGGGGTGCGCTGGTTTCGCTGCGGCACGCGGGCTCGCATCGACGTCAGGGCGCCTGCGGGCAGCGCGCGGGCGGCGCGGATCTCGGCGGTCTAGGTGGGCGAGCGGTGGCACGGTCCCCCCAATGGGCCCATTCTGGCTCGGCGCTTAGGCGCGGCCGTGGCTGGGGCTGCTCTCCTCGACTGAGCAGCACTCGCTATCGCTGGTGGTAGCGCCTGCTGCTCGCGCTTGACGGAGCTGCGCCGCCGCAGCCCGCCGGCTCAGAATGCTCTGGTATGCGCGGCGCGAGGCTTACCTCTGGGTGAGACGACTCCCGAGCGCCGGCGACCAACGATCGCGTCAGCC
>JAHWJE010000024.1 GCA_019348575.1 Actinomycetota bacterium
TGATGTCCGCCGTCGACGTCGACGATCGACAGCCGGCGGTGGCCGAGCCACGCCGCGCCGACGCGGACCTCGCCGGCGTCGTCGGGCCCGCGGTGCACGAGCCGGTCGAGCATCTGCTCGGTCTCGCCCGGCGCATGCCGACCGTAGACGGCGGCGATCCCGCACATGAGCGGCGGTTACGCTCCCACCGCGTAGGCCAGCGGCTGGCGGTCGTCGAGGTAGGAGAGACGGTCTCGCGCCGCGGCGACGACGCCCGGCGCGTCGACGCGGGCGAGCGCGGCACCGGCGCGCAAGCCCGTCTTCGCGAGCACGCGCCCGCGCGGGTCGACGACCTTCGCCTGACCGGCGAAGCGCAGCCGGCCGAAGCGCCCGACCTGGTTGGACGACACGAGCACGACCTGGTTCTCGAGCGCGCGGGTCTGGTCGAGCAGGTTGAAGTGGCGCACCTGCAGGTCGCGCCGCAGCATCGTCGCGGGGTCGACGCGGCAGACCGGCCAGGCCGACAGCGACGCGATCAGCCCGGCGCCGTCGAGCGCGAGCTGGCGGGCGGCCTCGGGGAAGGTCTTGTCGTAGCAGACGAGCATCCCGATCCGGCCGATCGGCGTCTCGAAGGCGGCGAAGCCCGCGCCCGCGTTGAAGATCGCCCGCTCGGCGGGGGGCAGGTGGACCTTGCGGTGATGGCCGAGGACGCCGTCGCCGCTGACGCAGACCGCGCTCGAGTACGGCCCGCCCGGCGCGTCCTCGGTGTAGCCGACGCAGACGACGATGTCGCCGGCGACCTGCGCGATGCGCGCGATCTCCTCGCCGTCGCGGCGCAGCGCGGGCGGCGGCGAGCACGGCGCGGGCGCGCCGACGACGTGCGGCTCGTACAGGTAGCCGCCGAGCGTCGACTCCGGCAGCACGACGAGCGCCGCGCCGCGCTCGCGGGCGCCGGCGACGATCCGCTGCACCTGCGCGATGCACTGGGCGACGTCTCGCCCGAAGCGGGCCGCGACGGCCATCACCGCGGGCGCCCTGCGGGATCGTCGTGCGCTCATACCGTGCAGGTTGCGGGCAGCGGCGCCGTCCCCGTATGGCCGCAGGTCCAGGAATGCTCTGCCGCGGTTCGACACCCCGTCCTGCCCTACCCACGGCCTCCGGACGGCAAGCGCAGGGGCGTCCGGGCCGGTCCCCCCCGACCGGGGGGTCGCTCTCCCACCGCCGGGGGGAAGCGCTTGGCTTCGGCGCCGCGAGGCGCGAGGCTGGACATCCGTGTTCGCCTTGCGGGTGAGCGCCGCAACCCGACCACGAAAGGACGCAACATGGCCACGACCACCACACCGCAGGACGTCGAAGCAACCGTCATCGAGAACCTCGTCGCGTTCGGCGCCGATCCCGACGTCGTCTCACGCGATGCGACGCTCGAGGCGATCGACGTCGACTCGCTGGATCTGGTCGAGCTGACGCAGGTCGTCGAGGAGACCTACGGGATCGACCTCGACGGCGCGGACTTCAAGAAGATCACGACCGTCGGCGACATCGTCGACCTCGTCGTCGACCGCGTCCAGGGGTGACCTTGCGCGACGTCGTCATCACCGGAGTCGGCGCCGTCACGCCGCTGGGCGTCGGCGCACGGACGCTGCACGAGCGCTGGACGGCCGGCAACTCGGGCATCCGCGACGGCGAGGCGCCGTGCGCGGACTTCGAGCCGACCGATCACATGTCCGCCAAGCAGGCGCGCCGCGCCGACCGCTCGACGCAGCTCGCGATCGCGGCCGGCGACGAGGCGCTCGCCGACGCCGGCTGGGAGGACGGACTGCCATACGAAGCCGAGCTGATCGGCTGCGTGCTGGGCACGGGCATCGGCGGCATCGGGACGATCGAGAACAACCACGACCAGCTGCGCGACGAGGGTGCGGGATCGGTCTCGCCGCTCGCCGTGCCGCTCATGATGGGCAACGCCGGCTCGGCCGCGCTGTCGCTGCAGCACGGCCTGCGCGGGCCGGTCTTCAGCGTCGTGTCGGCGTGCGCGGCCGGCAGCCACGCGATCGGCACCGCGCTGCGGATGATCCAGCACGGCGAGGCCGAAGCGGTCGTCACCGGCGCCGCCGAGGCGCCGCTGACCCCGCTCTCGCGCGCGTGCTTCGAGAAGATGGGCGCGACCTCGCCCAGCGGCGTCTCGCGCCCGTTCGACGCCCGCCGCGACGGCTTCGTGATGGGCGAGGGCTCCGGCGTGCTCGTGCTCGAGGCGGGCGACTGCGCCCGCGGGCGGGGCGCGCGGATCCTCGGGACCGTCCGCGGCTACGGATCGACCGGCGACGCCCACCACATCACGGCGCCGCACGCCGAGGGCCGCGGCGGCGCGCGAGCGATGCAGGTCGCGTTGCGCGACGCGGGCGTCGACGCAGACCAGATCGACTACGTCAACGCGCACGGGACGTCGACGCAGCTCAACGACCGCGCCGAGACGTGCGCGCTGAAGACGGTGTTCGCAGAGCGCGCGGGGCAGATCCCGGTCTCGTCGACGAAGTCGGCGATCGGCCACCTGCTCGGCGCCGCGGGCGCGGTCGAGGCCGTCGCCACGGTGCTCGCGCTGCGCGACCGGGTCGCGCCGCCCACGATCGGCTGGGAAGAGGCCGACGAGGGACTCGACCTCGACTACGTGCCCGGCACCGCCCGGCCGCTGGAGATGTCCAACGGCCGCCCGCCGGTCGCGCTGTCGAACTCGTTCGGCTTCGGCGGGCACAACGCGACGCTGTGCCTGCAGACCGCATGAGCGACGGGACGGTGCTCTTGACCGGAGCCACCGGCTTCGTCGGCGTGGAGGTGCTCGCGCGCGTGCTCGAGGAGACCGACCACGACGTCATCGCCCTCGTCCGTGGCGAGGATGATGCCGCCGCCCAGGCGCGCGTCGACGAGCTGCTGACGACGATCGTCGCGCCGGGCTCGCGCCCGTGCGACGGGCGCGTGCGCGCGCTGGCCGCCGACCTCGAGTCACCGGGCCTCGGGCTGGCGCCCGCGGTGCGCGAGCAGATCGCGGGCGAGATCGCGGCGGTCGTGCACTGCGCGGCCTCGATCAGCTTCACCCTGCCGATCGAGGAGGCGCGGCGGATCAACGTCGAAGGTACGCGCCAGGTCATCGAGCTGGCGCTGGAGGCGCAGGACCGCGGCGTGCTCGAGCGCTTCATCCACGTCTCGACGGCGTACGTCGCCGGCGACCGGATCGGCCTCGTCAGCGAGCACGACGGCGACGTCGGGCAGGGCTTTCGCAACACGTACGAGCGCACGAAGCTCGAGGCCGAGGAGGTCGTGCGCGACAGCGGCCTGCCCGCGGCGATCGTGCGCCCGAGCGTGATCGTCGGCGACAGCGTGACCGGCTGGACGCAGACCTTCAACGTCATCTACTGGCCGCTGCAGGCGTTCGCCCGCGGGCTCTTCCCGACGGTTCCGGCCGACCCCGGCGCGTGCCTGGACATCGTGCCCGTCGACGTCGTCGCCGACGCGCTGCTGGAACTGCTGCGCGGCCCCGTGCGCGGCGGCGCCTTCCACATCGTCGCCGGCGACTCGGCGCCGACGAACGCCCGCCTGGCGACGATGGCCGCCGAGGCCTTCGACGCCGAGCCGCCGCGCTTCGTGCGGCCCGGCGAGGATGCGCGCGCCGAACAGCGCGCCGGCGCCCTGCTGCCGTACTTCCGGGTGCGCTGCACGTTCGACGCGCGGCGCGCGAAGGGGCTGCTGGGGGCGACGCCGCCGGCGCTCGAGGACTACTTCCCCTCGCTCATGCGCTACGCGCGCGACTCGAGCTGGGGCAAGGAGCCCGCGCCGCGCTGGGGCGTGGGACCGGCGCAGCGCGCCGCATAGCCCTGGCCGGCGGGCAGGAAGCCCGTGCCGTCAGGATCTCCGTCTTCGGTCAGTTCACGCTGGGGTCGATCGGCATCCGCGCGACCAGCGCGAAATGCCCGCCCTTGCGCGCCAGCACGCGCGCCCAGAGCGCGTCGGCGTCGGGGTTGAAGATGTCGTCGACGCCGGCCGGGGCGACGAACCAGTCCTCGTTCTCGAGCTCGGCGTCGAGCTGACCCGGGCCCCAGCCGGCGTACCCGGCGAAGATCCGCACCCGGCCCGTCGCCTCCGCGAGATCCTCGACCTCGGTGCCCTCGCCGACGAGGCCGACGTTCTCGACGACGCAGATGCCGGCCAGCGAGACGTCGTCGAACTCTGCGAGCACGAGCAGCGCGTCGGGCTGCACCGGCCCGCCGACGTCGATCGTCGCGTCCTCGCCGGTCAGCTCGGCGAGCTCCGGCGCCGCGTCACCGACGATCAGCTCGCCGGTGCGGTTGAGCACGAGCCCGAGCGCGCCGTCCTCGCTGTGCTCGCAGACGAGCACGACCGTGCGGGCGAAGTTGGGATCGGGGAGCCTGGCGCCGGCGATGAGCAGCTGTCCGCGTAGAGATTCGATCCGAGCTTTGTACCCGCTCGCCGCCGTCCAGGACGCACCAGGCCAGAGTCGCGGTGGACCGCCGCCACGATCGCGAAGGTGAGCCTCGAAGCGCCCAGCGCGCCGCACGCTCAGTCGTCGAGCTCTGCGAGCGGCCGCGCCGGGACCCCGCCGACGCTTGCGCCCGGCGCGACGTCGCGCGTCACCACCGCGTGCGGCCCCACCACCGCGCCCGCGCCGACGCTCACGCCGCGCAGCACTCCCGCGCCGAGGCCGATCAGCGCGTGGTCGCCGATCGCGATCGGTGCGGAGACGAGCGGCTGCGCGCGGATCGGCAGCTCGACGTCGTCGACGACGTGGTCGAAGTCGACGAGCACGGCGCCGTCGCAGAGCCGCGCGGCGGCGCCGATCGTCACGCGCTCGTGGGCGACGATCGTGCAGCGCTCGCCGAGCGTCGTGCCTGCGCCGATCTCGACGCGGCCGCCCTGCACGACGATCCGCGTGCGGTCGCCGATCCGGCAGCCGTCGCCGAGGATCAGCTCTCCGCCGTGCAGGACCTCGAGCTGCACCCGGCGGCCGAGCCGCACGCCGCGCCCGCGGCGCACGCCGGGCCGGCGCGAGGGGCGCAGGAGCGCGATGGCGCGGATGCTGCGCATCGCCTCAGCGCGGCGCCGGCACGCGCTCGCGGGCGCGGCGCAGCAGGTCGCGCGCGAGCGCGCGCGCGTAGGCCGGCGCGTAGCGGGCGGCGTGCGCGCGGCGGTCGGCGACGAGCACGGATGGCAGCAGCGGGGCGCCGAGCGCCAGCGCCGCGCGATCGGCGATCTCCAGCTGCCCGATCGCCGTCGGGTGCACGAGGTCGGGCAGCACGTGCGTCCAGCCGCCGAAGTCGGCGAGGTCGGCGAGGACGGCGCCGTGGCGCGCGGCGACGCGCCGCACCGCGGCGTTGGCGAGCGACGGCTTGGGCGCGGACGTCGGCCGGCCCAGGTCCTCGGGCAGCGTCAGCATGAGCAGGCGATCGGCGCGCGCGGCCAGGCCGGCGGCGACCGCGTCGAGGTCGCGCTCGTAGGCGGCCGCGTCGAAGTCGGCCGCGCGGACGTCGTTGACCCCGGCGTAGAGCGCCGCGATGTCGTGGGGCGCGCGCACGCGGGGAAGCTGCAGGCGCAGCACGTCGGCCGTGAGCGCGCCGTTGACCGCGTAGGACGTGAACGGCAGGTCCAGCGCCCGGGCGAGCCACTGCGCCCACGACAGCGGCGTGACGCCCAGCGCCATCGAGCCCTCGCCGACGGTGATGCTGTCGCCGAGCGCGACGAGGCCGAGGCGGCGACCACCGGGGTCGCTCACGGCGCCCTGCGCCCGGCGATCATCAGGTTGTAGAAGACCTTGGCGGGCAGCCGGCCCTCGAGCAGCGCGACGTCGACGCGCTGCAGCGCGAGATAGCCGCGAAAGGCGTACTGGCGCCACAGCCAGGGGATGTCGTCGGGCTGCGCCGTCGCCTCGAGCGTACGGTTGATCCAGCCGAACCAGTTGGCGAGCAGCTCCTCGCCCCGCACTCGGACGTCGGCGAAGCCCGCGCCGAGCGCCCATGCCTCGAGCTCGGCGGGCGTGAAGGCGTGCACGTCGACGAACGGCTCGAGCGCCTCGCCGTCGAGGTCGGCGTGCTCGCCGGGCCATTCGCCGCGCGCGGCGGGGGCGTCGTGGCCGTCGACCGGCCGCGCGCGCATCAGCCTGCGCCACAGCGGCGCGCTGCGCAGCGCCGCGCGCTTGGGGTACGCCGCGATCCGGTCGCCCGTCTGCGACGGCTCGCCCGCGAAGACGAACTCGCCGCCCGGGCGCAGCACGCGCCGGAACTCGCCGAACGCGCGGTCGAGGCGGGGGATGTGGTGCAGCACGGCGTGGCCGAGCACGAGGTCGAACGAAGCGTCCTCGAACGGCAGCTCCTCGGCGTCGCAGGCGACCGCCTCGACGTCGACGCCGATCCGCCGCGCGTTGGCCCGCAGCGCGTCGAGCATGCCGGGCGAGATGTCGGTCGCGACGGCCTCGCGCACGACGCCGTCCTGGAGCAGGTTCAGCGTGAAGTAGCCCGTGCCGGCGCCGATCTCCAGCGAGCGGCCGTAGCGCGGCAGCGGCCTGCCGAGCAGCTTGCGCAGCTTGCCGCGCACCTGGTGGCGGCCGATCTCGCCGAGGTCGACGCCCCACTTCGTGTCGTAGCTGCCGGCGGCCGCGTCGTGGTAGCGCGTGTTGACGTCGCGGATCGCCTCGGCGGTGCTCGGAGCGGCCATGGCGGCGGCAGTCTACGCGCCCGCTGCCTCAGGACTCCTGCATCGAGCGCTGGTTGGCGAGCGCGGCGGTCAGCAGCATGCCGCCGTCGACGACGAGCGACGCACCCGTCGTGTACGACGCCTCGGGCGAGGCGAGATGGGCGATCGCGGCGGCGATCTCGCGGGCGTCGCCCGGGCGCGCGAGCGGGATCGCCGGGCGATCCACCGCGTGCGGATCGACGTCCTCGTTGCCGGTCATCGGCGTCGCGATCTCGCCCGGCGCGATCGAGTTGACGGTGATCCCGTGCTCGGCGAGCTCGAGCGCCATGACCTTCGTCACGCCGCCGAGCGCGTGCTTGGCCGCGACGTAGGCGACCGCGCCGACGAGCGGCACGTGCTCGTGGACCGACGTCACGTTGACGATCCGCCCGCCGCGACCGGCGGCGACCATGCGCCGCGCGGCCTCCTGCGCGATGACGAACGCGCCGATGAGGTCGGTGTCGACGACCTCGCGCCACTCGTCGAGCGTCACCTCGAGCACGGAGCTGAGATGACCGGTGCCGGCGTTGTTGACGAGGACGTCGACGCCGCCGAGCGCGTCGGCCAGCTCGCCGATGACGCCGGCCGCCTCTTCGGGCCGAGCGGCGTCCAGCCGGACGACCTCCGCGCGGCGGCCGAGCCCGCGCACCTCGCGTGCGGTGCCCTCCGCGCCGTCCTCGTCGCTGTGCCAGGTGACGCCGATGTCGAGGCCTCGCTCGGCCAGCGCGACGGCCGTGGCGCGCCCGATGCCGGAGTCAGACCCCGTGACGATCGCCGTCGAGAAGCTCACGCGTCGCGAGTACCCCGCTCGCCGCACGCGCATCCCAGCAGTGATGAGGCCGCTCACGTTCGGTCCCGAACGTCGGCGCGCTCACCGCGCTCTGGCGACCGCCGCGTGCGATCGCGCCCGTCATCGCGCGATCCGACGAGCCGCCTGCGACGGTCAAGCCGACGTCGCCCCGCGCTCGCGCTCGGCTGCGGCGATCTCGTGCTTCACGGAGATGAAGCTGTCCGGCGTGACCGAGATCGAGTCGATGCCGGCGTCGACGAGGAATCGGGCGAACGTCGCGTCGTCGCTTGGCTTCTGTCCGCACAGCCCGACCTTGCGGTCGTGGTCGTGCGCGGCCTGGATCAGCTGGGCGATCAGGCGTCGGACCGCCGGATCGCTCTCGTCGAACTGCTCGGCGAGCGCCTCGTTGTCGCGGTCGATGCCGAGCACGAGCTGCGTGAGGTCGTTGGAGCCGATCGAGAAGCCGTCGAAGCGCTCGGCGAAGGCGTCGGCGAGCACGACGTTGGAGGGAATCTCGGCCATCACGTACACCTCGAGCCCGTCCTCGCCGCGCACGAGGCCGCTGTCGGCCATCGCCTCCAGCACCCGGTCGGCCTCCTCGAGCGTGCGACAGAACGGGATCATGACGACGAGGTTCTTGAGCCCCATCTGCTCGCGAACGCGGCGCACGGCGGCGCACTCGAGCGCGAAGCCCTGCCTGTAGCCCTCGCTGTAGTAGCGGCTCGCGCCGCGCCAGCCGAGCATCGGGTTCTCCTCGTCGGGCTCGAACTGCCGGCCCCCGATCAGCTGGGCGTACTCGTTGGTCTTGAAGTCGCTCATCCGCAGGATCACCGGATTCGGATGGCGGGAGGCGGCGATCCGCGCGATGCCCTCGGCGAGGCGCTGGACGAAGTACTCGCGCTTGTCGTCATAGCCGCGCGTCAGGTCGACGATCGCGTTCCTCGCCTCCTCGTCGGCCAGCTCGTCGAACCGGACCAGCGCCATCGGGTGGACCTTGACGTGGTTGTCGACGATGAACTCCATCCGCGCCAGGCCGACGCCGTCGGCCGGAAGCTGCCACCAGCGCAGCGCCACGGCAGGGTCGGCGAGGTTCAGCATGACCTGCGTGTCGGTCTCTGCGACGGCGCTCGTGTCGATGTCCTGCACCTCGAAGTCCAGCGCGCCGTCGTAGACGAAGCCCTCCTCGCCCTCGGCGCAGCAGACGGTCACCACCTGGCCCTCCTCGAGCGCGTCGGTGACGCCGTGCGCGCCGACGATCGCCGGCAGGCCGAGCTCGCGGCTGACGATCGCGGCGTGCGAGGTTCGCCCGCCGTGCTCGGTGACGATGGCGGCCGCCCGCTTCATGATCGGCAGCCAGTCGGGGTCGGTCATCTGGGTCACCAGCACCGCGCCGTCCTCGAAGCGCTCCGCCTCGTCGACCGAGCTCAACGGACAGGCCGGTCCGACGCCGATCGCGTCGCCGATCGCGAGCCCGGTGGCGAGGCGGCGGCCCTCACCCGTCAGCCGGTAGGTCTTCAGCGCGGCTCCCCGGCGGCGTGAATGCACCGTCTCCGGACGCGCCTGCACGACGAACAGCTCGCCGGTCGAGCCGTCCTTCGCCCACTCCACGTCGACCGCGCCGCCGTAATGCTGCTCGAGCGCGACGGCCCAGCGCGCGAGCTGCAGGACCTCCGCGTCTGAGAGCACGTAGGCGCGGCGCTCCTCGTCGCTGGTCGCCTCGACCCGCGTCGGCTCCTCCGGCCCTGAGCCGTAGACCATCTTGTGCTCCTTGCGGCCCACCGTGCGCTCGATGATCGGCACAAGCGCCGGCTCGTCGAGCAGCGGCTTGAAGACGAGGTACTCGTCGGGGTCGACCGAGCCCGCGACGAGCAGCTCGCCGAGACCGAGAGCGGCGTCGATCAGGACGATCTGAGGGAACCCGGTCTCGGTGTCGATCGAGAACATCACGCCGGCGCCGGCGAGATCGGAGCGCACCATCCGCTGGACTCCGACCGACAGGCTGACCTGCAGGTGGTCGAAGCCCTGCTGCTCGCGGTAGGTGATCGCTCGGTCGGTGAACAGCGACGCGAAGCAGCGCCGACAGGCGTCGAGCACCTGCTGGGTTCCGCGCACGTTGAGGAAGGTCTCCTGCTGCCCCGCGAAGCTGGCATCGGGCAGGTCCTCGGCCGTCGCACTGGAGCGCACCGCGACGTCCGGGTCCTCGTCGCCCGCGTCCGCGGCGAGCTGCGCGTACGCCGCTTCGACCTCGGCGCGCAGCTGCTCGGGCAGCTCGCCCGCCTCCAGCGCGGCGCGGATCGAACGCCCGACCTCCTCCAGCCGGGCGCGGCCGTCGCGCAGCTCGTCCAGCCGCGCCGCGAGCTCATCCTCGAGGTCGTTGGCCGCGAGGAACGCCCGGTATCCCTCCGCGGTGATCGCGAAGCCCGGCGGCACGTTGATCCCCGCCGCCGTCAGCTCCCGCAGCATCTCTCCCAGCGAGGCGTTCTTGCCTCCCACCCGCGCGACGTCGCTCCGGCTCAGCTCCGCCAGCCCGACGACGTATCGCGGCTGCTCGGCCACGCTCCCGGTATCGCCCGTCGCCCTCTGCGACAAACGCCCTGCTGCTGGCGCGCGGCGCGGCGGCCGGCCGTTGGTCTTGCGAAGCGGTGCTCGGTCGAACTGGTAGGGCAGGAACGCGCCGTCCAGGGCGATGCGATCCGTCGCCCCGCTCGGCGAGCGCGCAGAAGAAGCGAGGAGCTTCAGCGCCAGGCGCCGGAGTCCCAGGCGCGCCCCAACTCCCAGCTGCGCGCCCAGCGCTCC
>JAHWJE010000250.1 GCA_019348575.1 Actinomycetota bacterium
GGGCGCGAGGGCCGCATACCGGCGGTACTCTGATCCGGCGGTATCCGAAGTCAAGGAACCGCTGCTGCGAGCGGGCCGCTGCCCGGCTCGTGCTGCGGGATGTGCTGGTCGGCGTGATAGCTCGAGCGCACGAGCGGCCCGGCGGCGATGTGGTCGAAGCCGAGCGCGTAGGCGGCCTCCTCGAGCGCCTTGAACTCGTCGGGATGCCAATAGCGCACGACCGGCAGGTGGCGCTCGGTCGGGCGCAGGTACTGGCCCACGGTGAGCACCTGCACCCCGTGCTCGCGCAGGATCGCGAAGGCCTGCACCATCTCCTCGTGCGTCTCGCCGAGGCCGACCATCAGGCCCGACTTCGTGGTGACGTCGTCGCCGCCCATCTCCTTGGCGTTGCGCAGCACGCGGCAGGAGCGCAGGAACTTCGAGCCGCGCCGGGCGACGGGATACAGGCGCGGCACGACCTCGACGTTGTGGTTGAACACGTCGGGCCGCTCGGCGATGACCTTCGCCAGCGGCATCTCCTGACCGCGGAAGTCGGGCGTCAGCACCTCGACCTTGCAGCGCGGCGCCTGGCGGCGGATCTGGCGGATCACGCCGACGAACGCCGAGGCCCCGTAGTCGGGCAGGTCGTCGCGGTCGACCGACGTGATGACGGCGTGGCGCAGTCCCATCCGGGCGATCGAGCGCGCGACGCGGGCCGGCTCGAGCGGATCGTTCCACGTCGGCCTGCCGGTGCGCACGTTGCAAAAGCCGCAGCGCCGCGTGCACGTGTCGCCGAGGATCATGAACGTCGCGGTGCCGCGCTCCCAGCACTCGCCGACGTTCGGGCACGCGGCCTCCTGGCAGACCGTGTGCAGGTTCTCGTCCTTGATGAGCTGCGTGAGCTCCCTGTAGCGCTCGCCGCCGGGCGCCGGCACCTTGAACCACGGCGGCTTGCGCTCGCGCATCGGGCGCACGTCGGGCCCGAGCACGCTGAGGACGTCCATCCCGCCGGGATTGGCGCGCGAGCGTGTGGAGAGGCGGCGTTCCTCGGTGGCCATCGTGTCGTTCGAGGGTAGCGGCCGGCTACCGGCGGCAGAGGAAGATCAGGTCCGAGGGCAGCAGCCCGTGGCGCGCCGCGGCGTCGCCACCGAGCTCGCCGTGCAGGTCGACGACCTCGACCGCGAACCCGGCCGCGCGCAGGCGGTCGGCGATGTCGGGCGCGTACAGGCGCACGTGGTCGGCTTGCAGGAACTCGCGCTCGCGGTCCTGCGGGGACGTGACCGAGTCGTCCTCGTACGTCGCCGCGCGCTCGAGCGCGAGCGGGACCATGACGAGCGCCCAGCCGCCGGCCGCCGTCACGCGGCGCAGCTCGCGCATCGCGGCGGCGTCGTCGCGCACGTGCTCGAGGACGTGCGAGCAGATCACCGCGTCGAACGCCTCGTCGGGCAGGGCGAGCGCGGTGACGTCGAGGCGCAGGTCGGCGTCCTGCGCCGGGTCGAGGTCGGTCGTGACGTAGCGCAGGCCGGGCTGGCGCGCCAGGCGCTCGCGCAGGCACCACTCGGGTGAGAAGTGCAGCAGCGAGCGCGCGTCGCGCAGCAGCTCGGGCCGTCGCTCGAAGAGCAGCCACTGGGCGCGGTGGCGCTCGTGCGAGCCGCAGCGCCAGCACAGCGCTCCGGGCCGGTTCCAGTCGGCCTTGAAGCGGTCGAAGCTGTTGGCGCACAGCGGGCAGTGGACCGCGCTGCCGCGGTGGCGGGCCGTCGCGGCGCGGACGCGGACGGCGTCCGCCAGCCGGCTCACGCGGCGGCGGCGCCGGCGTCGACGCGGTCCAGCGAGACCCTGGTCGGGGTGCGGCCGAACGCGGCGGCGAAACGCGTCGCCGTGCTCGCGCGCACCGCGCGCAGCGCCAGGTGCTCGCCGCCGGCGCCGGTCTCCTCGACGACCGACGTCATCCGCACGTCGTCCAGGCCGCACGCCACGACCCAGCCGAACGGCCGCAGGTCGTTCTGGACGTTGATCGCGAAGCCGTGCGTCGTCACACCGCGCGCGACGTGGACTCCGATCGAGGCGATCTTGCGGTCGGCGGCGGTCCACACGCCGGTGAAGTCCGGCCCGTCCTCGGGGCGAGCGTGGGCCGCGATCCCCGCGTCGGCGAGCGCCGCGACGATCGCCTGCTCGATCGTGCGCAGGTAGGCGATGACGTCGTCGATGCGCATGATCGGATAGCCCACGAGCTGCCCCGGGCCGTGGTAGGTGAGCTTTCCTCCGCGATCGGTGTCGACGATGTCGATGCCCTGGCTGCGATACCAGGCTTCGCCCATCGGCAGCTCGCGCACGTCCGACCGCCGCCCGCGGGTGTAGACCGGCGGATGCTCGAGCAGCAGCAGCGTGTCGGGGACCAGGTCCTGCTGGCGGGCCGCGCGGACGCGCTCCTGCAGGGCCAGCGCCTCGCGGTACTCGATCGTCGGCAGGTCGCAGACCCAGAGCTCGGACGAAGCGGTCATGACTCGATGATCGCAGGCGTCGGCGTCGCGGCGAACACGCGCAGCGTGAGCGCCAGGAAGGCCTGGGCGGCAGGCGAGTGCCGGCGCTTGGCGCGCGAGGCGAGCGTGACGTCGCGCGTCAGCGCGGGCTCGGTCAGGCGTCCCACGGCGACCGGCGCGCCCGGGCCGACGGCGTCCGAGCGCGGCAGGATCGCGACGCCGAGGCCGCTGGACACGAGGCTGCGGATGCGCCGGCTCTCGTTGGACTCGAGCGCGATCCGCGGCTCGAAGCCGGCGTCGGCGGCGGCCGACTCGAGCAGCTCGCGCAGGCGCGAGCCGGCGCGGAAGCTGATGAACGAGCCGTCGGCGAGCTCCGACAGGCTCAGCGCGTCGCGCTGGGCGAGCGGGTGCTGCGGCGGCAGCACCACGACGAGCTCCTCGGTCACCAGGCGGTGCAGTTGCAGCTCGTGGCTCTGGATGCGCTCGGTGACCGACAGGAACGCGAGGTCGATCACGTCGTCACGCAGCATCTCCGCGAGCTCCTCGCTTGACTGCTCGCGGACCGTGAGGTCGACGGCGGGGTGGTTGCGGTGAAAGGACGCGAGCAGCAGCGAGAGGTCGACGGGCCCCATCGTGTGCAGCGCGCCGATGGCGAGGCGCCCGCCCTTGACGCCGGCGAGCGCGCCGAGCTCCGCCTGCGCATCATCGAGCTCGGCGAGGATCCGGCGGGCGCGGGCGACGAGCAGCTCGCCCGCGTCGGTCAGCGCGACGCGGCGCGTCGTGCGCTCGACGAGCGCCAGGCCGACCTCCGCCTCCAGGCGGCGGATCTGCTGCGACAGCGCGGGCTGGGCGATGTGCTCGCGAGCCGCCGCGCGCGTGAAGTGGCGCTCGTCGGCGAGCGCGACCAGATAGCGCAGCTGGCGTAGTTCCATACGCGCAGCTTATGGATTCCAGCTGACAACCCTATTGGACTTCTGGATCGAACTGGCGCACCATTGTCGAGCCACTCACCTCACGCACACCGCCAGGCCAGACCTCTCCTCCCGCTCGCTGGCCTGGTGGGAGGTGTCCCTCGACAGCAGTGCGAAGGGCGCGCCGGTTCTCCTCCCCGGCGCGCCCTTCGTGTTTTGGGAGACGGGTCCACTGGATGGCTGATTCCACGACCGGCACCGCCATCTGCACGCGTCTCGCGGCGCAGGATCGCCACATCTCGAAGGCGGCCGTGCCGCTGGCACTGTCCACCTTCGACCTGCGGCGCCCTGCATCCGCGATCCACGCACATCTGACGGCCCCGGCCGCGGAATCAACCATCTGGCTAGGCTCGGCTGGGCGATGAGATACGCAGATCCCTTCCGGGACGCCGGCAGGCCCGAGACGACCGACCGGG
>JAHWJE010000251.1 GCA_019348575.1 Actinomycetota bacterium
AGCCGGGCCCGTGCGAGGCCGCGGTGATGGCCACGCCGCTCGTGAGCTCGGACCCGTCCCGGCACGGCATCGACGTGCTGCGCGCGATCCGCAGCTTCGACCTGTGCATGTTCTGCGCCAGCCACTGACGCGACGACCGGCCGGCCGATTTGCCGCGCGGCAGTCGGTCAGCCGCCGTCGGACTCGTGCGTGACGTCGTCGGCCAGCGCCTCTTCGCACGTGCGCACGAAGAACCCGTACATCCACGAACGCTTCAGGTCGGCGGGATCGCCTTCGACGGGGTTCTCCCTTCCGCGCAGGACCTCCTCGATCGCGCGGCGCGCGACGTGGTGGCGGACGTGTCCGCCGGGACCGGGCACCTGCCAGCTCATCGCGGCCGGGTCGTCGCGGCTGGGCTTGCCGATCGGCTCGGCGCTCGCGAGCTCGGCGCACAGAGACGCGAGGGCTTCCTGGAGATCCTCCGTGCGCGCCTGATGCTCCTTGATCCTGTCGTGCACCCAGTCGGCGTCGCGCCGGGCCGGCTCGAAGAGCTCGACCTCGACGAGGCGTGCGAGATATCCGCTGACGCGGAGGTCGCGATCCAACGCCGGCTCGTTGTCGCCGACGAGCCGCTGATCTGCCTGCAGCGCGGGCGGTGTCGCGATCAGCGCGCGGACACTCCGGCGCTCCTGGACCTGCTCGTTGACGGCCTCGACCAGCGTCTGCAGCAGCACCGACGTGTTGACGGGGATGTATTGGCTATGTTCGGCTGTCATGGGCGCTCGATGCTCCGGTGCTCGTGGGCGGGATGGTAGTGCGCCAAGGCACGCACTGGAGTATCTTGCCCGCCCTTCTATGTGTACCATTCACACAGCGATTGTCCTGCCGGGGAAGGAGAAAACGGGCTGATGGCCGACACGGGGTACAAGCAGAAGCTGCAGACGGTGCCGCACGCTGGCGGCGTCTTCGGTTCGGACGCGGAGGCGGGGCTCGGTGGTCTCGGCGGTAGCCCAGACGGGCCGCTGAACGTCGTGCACGTCTTCTGGATCGCCGGGATGAGCTGCGACGGCTGCTCGATCGCCGCCAGTGGCGCGACGAACCCGTCGGTCGAGGATCTGCTGCTCGGCAGGATCCCCAACCTGCCGAAGGTCGTCCTGCATCATCCGGTGCTCTCGCCGGGTGCCGGCACCGAGTTCATCCGGCCGTTCAAGGCCGCCGTCAACGGCACGCTGGGCGCGCCCTACGTGGTCGTGCTCGAGGGCTCCGTCCCCGACGACCAGGCGTTCCCGACCGAGTACGGCTACTTCTCCGCGATGGGAGCGGGCGGGTTCGACCCCGAGTCGGAGACCGACCAGCCCAACCGCGTGACCGACTGGCTGTGGAAGCTGGCTCCGGGCGCTGCCGCGTACGTCGCGATCGGCACCTGCGCGACCTGGGGCGGTATCCCCGCCGCGGCCGGCAACATCACGGGCTCGATGAGCCTTGCCGACTTCCTCGGCAAGGACTACCGGTCCGCGCTGGGCGTCCCCGTCGTGAACGTCCCCGGCTGCTCGCCCGTCGGCGACAACTTCACCGAGACCGTCGCCGCGGTGCTCATGTTCCTCCAGAACCTCGCGCCGCTGCCGCAGTTCGACGAGCTGGGCCGGCCGGCATGGCTGTTCGGCGAGACGGTGCATCGCCACTGCCCGAAGGCGGGGTACTACGAGGAGGGCGTCTTCGCCGAGGAGCCGGGCGACCACGAGTGCCTGGTCGAGATCGGCTGCTGGGGCCCCGTCGTGCAGTGCAACATCGTCGAGCGCGGCGCGATCAACCACATGGGCGGCTGCATGGTCGCCGGCGGCGCGTGCATCGGCTGCACGATGCCGGGCTTCCCGGACAAGTTCAGCCCGTTCTACAAGGCGCCGCCGGGCTCTGCGGTCTCCGGTACGACGTCGCGCATCACGGGCGGCGCGATCCGCCGGCTGCGGCGGATGTCGATGGCCAACGGCAATCGCGAGCCGCTGTGGGACAAGGCCGGCGAGAGCTCGTCGGCATGGGGCCGCGCCTTCTACATGCGCAATCCGGTCAGCAAGGTCAACACGTTCTTCTACAAGAAGCTGCAGTACAGCGGCTCGGTCAACCACGCCAAGCGCTACAAGCACCAGCCGCTGCCACAGAGCCGCGACATCCTGCGCCAGAAGGGCGTCGATCTCGATGCCAGCGTTCCCGTCCTGCAAGAGCACCTGATCTCCCGCGAGGAGCTGTAGATGAGCACCGAGACCCTCCAGCCCGGCGCCGACCGCTACGGCGAATCGACTGCGACCGGCGGCGCCGCCCGCAACCTGCGCTTCGACCCGGTGACGCGTGTCAGCGGCGACCTTGCATTCCATGCGTCTGCGGACTTCGGCGACAGCCGCAGCGTCGGCGACGCCGTCGCGATGGCCACCGCCTTCCGCGGCTACGAGATCATCCTTGCCGGCCGCGACGCCCGCGACGCGGTGTTCGTCTCGAGCCGCGCCTGCGGCGTGTGCGGCGACGCGCACTCGATCTGCTCGGCGCTCGCGATCGAGATGGCGTGCGGAATCCAGCCGCCGCCGATCGGCGTCGTCGCGCGCAACTTCCTGTCGGCGACCGAGTGCCTGACCGATCACCCCGGCCACCTGTTCCTTCGCGCGGGGCCGGACTACTCCGAGCCGGTCATGCGGGCTACGAGTCCCGAGCTGTGGACGCGCGCCGAGGCGACGCCTGCCGCGGGCGCGGCGGTGCACGGCTTCGATCGCGTGTCGGACATCATGACCGCGCTCACGCGCAACAGCGGGACGCTCTACCGCGAGGCGCTGTACATGTCACGCGTCGCGCGCGAGGCAAACGTCGTGATCGGCGGCAAGTATCCGCATCCGCAGACGATCACGCCGGGCGGCGTGAGCTCGACCGTCGACACGACCGATTTCAACCTGGTGCTGCTGCGCGCCGTCAGGTTCTTGGACTACAGCCGCCGCGTCGTGGCCGTCTGGGACGATCTCACGAACTTCTTCTACGAGGCGGACGCGCGGTTCGCCGCCGTCGGCGAGGGGCCGAAGAACTTCCTCGACCTGGGCCTGTGGGACGACCCGCACTCGTACGACGGCCAGTTCGTGAACGTGGCGCGGTGGGGAGAGAACCGCTGGTCCACGCCGGGCGCGATCGTCGACGGCGTCTTGCAGACGACCGATCCACGGCAGATCGACGCGGGCGTCGAGGAGTTCGTCGAGCACTCCTTCTACGAGGACTGGAGCGGGGAGTCGCAGTCCACCGACGCTCATGGCAACCCGCTCTCGCCGCGCCATCCGTCCAACAAGCAGACGCTTCCCCAGCCAGGCAGCACGGATCCCGGCGGCAGGTACTCCTGGTCGACGGCAGCACGCTGGCGCGGCCACCCGATGGAGACCGGCGCCCAGGCGCGGATGTGGGCCACGGCGCTGGCCGCCGAGGAGCCGAGCGGCAGCTTCGTCGAGTCGACGGGCCGCAGCCTCAGGATGAGCATCCCCAAGGCCGAGATGGCGGCAAGCGTGCTCGAGTGGCAGATACCGCGTCGCTGGAACGCCTTCGAGCGCAACCGCGCGCGCGCCTATGCGCTGGCGCAGGCGACGCTCGCGGCCTACGAGAACGTCGTGATCGGGCTGGACCTCGTTCGCAGAGGCGGTCCCAACGCGAGGATCTTCAACAGCTACAAGATCCCGAAGGACGGCGTCACGGGCGCCGGCTACTGGGGGGGCGCTCGTGGATACGTGAGCCACTACGTGCAGATCGCCGGGCGCGTGATCGAGAACTACCAGATCGTCGGTCCCTCGACGTTCTCGGGCTCACCGCGAGACGGCGCCGGCAAGCCGGGCCCGTGCGA
>JAHWJE010000252.1 GCA_019348575.1 Actinomycetota bacterium
TCCGATCTCGGGCGCTTCGCCATGGCTATGCAGTGTAGGTCCAAGCACACGCTCCTGACGGAGCTGCGGTCGTGGCAGACGCCGCCCGCCGAGGACGGACAGTGCAACCGCACGGCCGTCCTCGGCGGGTGGCGTCAGGCGCGAGCGCAGCCCGTCAGGCGGCGAGCTTGCGGCAGATGGAGGCAAGCGAGCGCTTCTCTGCCTCGTCGAGGACTGCGAACGCCTGGGCGACGCGCTCGCTGTGCTCGGGGAACAGCCGGTCGACGATCTCCGCGCCGCGCGCGGTGATCGCGATGCTCGCCGCACGGCGGTCGCTCAGCAGGCGCCGGCGACGCACGAGCCCGCGACCCTCGAGCGTGGTCACGACCTCCGTCGCATTGGCCTTCGACGTGCGCAGGCGCGCGCGCAGCAGGCGCAGCTCGAGCTCGCCGCCCGCGGTGGTGAGCACCACCAGGACCGAGAAGCCGGTCGCAGACAGCCCCTCGCGCTCGAGGTCGGCGCTCAGCCGGCGGCGGACCGATGCCTCGGCGCGCAGCAGCGAATCCAGGGCGCGATGCGCGAGCGGGTCGCCGGGAACGAGCGTCATCCTGGCGGCGGACCGTACCGGCCGCAGCGGACGTCTCGGCGCGGCAGCGGGCGCTATCCGACGTGCGCGAGCGCGGCACGACGGCGAACGGCGGCGTCGCGCGCGTTCAGCCGCGCGAGCAGCAGGTCGCGCGCGCCGACCGCGCTCGTCCCCAGGCGCGGCACCGCGGAATGGTCGGACTCGGGCAGCGCGCCGCGGAAGTCGAGGATCTCGACCTGCTCGGAGGCGCGCCGCGACTGGTAGGAGATGCGCCCGACCGCGTCGAGCCATGCGCGCCGGCCGGTCAGGACGACGAGCCGCGGGTTGAGCGCCTGCAGGACGTGGGCCAGCCTGCCGGCATCGAGCTCGGCGGTCAGCATCAGCGTGCGGATGCCGGCTCGCCGCAGGCACAGCTCGAGCGCCTGCGCGTGCAGCGCGTCGATATCGCAGGGTGAGCTTGCATCGAAGATCACGACGCCCTCCGGCCGCGTGGCCGCCGGCGCGACGCGCTTGGCCGCCGCCAGCCAGCCCGTGGCCCAGCGCCAGGCGAAGCCGAGCTCGGCCGACGGCGATTCGCCTTCCGCCGCGCTCAGGCCTGCGACGGCCGGCAGCAGGACCTCTTCGACGGTGCGCTCGACGGAGCGCACGGCGAGGCTCTCCTCGAGGATCCGGTCGGCCTCGATCTCGTCGAAGCGCCGCAGCGCCGACCGCAGTCGCGTCGGCGAGGAGGGGCCGCTGCCGCGCTCGCGGGCGATCGAGATCGCCGAGGAGACGTTGTGCGTCTCCTCGAAGGCCTGGCGCAGCGCCTCGACTTCGCCGAGGTCGAACTGCCTGTGACCGCCGGCGGTCCGCCGCGGCGTCGGATAGCCGAACCGGCGCTCCCAGGACCGCAACGTGTTCGGGCTGACGCCCAACATGGCCGCGGCGGCATGGGTGCGTAGAACACTCATCGTGAGTTACCGAGGCTCGCCCACCGTCGCGCACGCGGCGCAAAGGCCTACCGCGGGAGAGCTCGATCGCTACAGGTTACGGAATTTGCGCCAACTAGGAAAGTACGAGTAGCGCGGCGTGCGGTGGTCCGCACGGGCCGATCCGCGCGGTGAACCGCACGCCGAACTCCTGGCGCGGGCGCACGACCGTCGTGCGCGGCGCCCCAGACCCGCCCGTGACCTCGACCAGCAGCGCCAGCAGGTTCTCCGCGCTGGGTGCGTTTGCGTCCGCCGGCACGAGGAAGTCCGCGATGTGCTTGTTGACCGCGAGGGTCTCGTCGATCCCGAGCAGCTCCTCGGCCGCGGCCGAGACCGCGCAGACCGACAGCGTCGTGTCGACGACGAGAAACGCCTCGTCCTCGCGCGGGGCGAGATCGGCCGTCGCCTGCAACACGAGGCCCAGCCCGCAGTGCCTGCAGACGCGCGAGGGCTGCGCGCGCCCGAGGTGCTCGGGCTGCATCGCGCAGTGCCCGCAGAACGAGACGACGTCGAGGCCGCGCTCGTCGACTTCGACGGGGCGCAGTGCGCGCAGGCGCCTCATCCCTGTGCCTCCCGGCGCTCGCGCTCGGCGAAGGCCGACACCGCCGCAACCTCGTGCACCGGCGGGACCTGGCGGTCGTCGATCAGTGCGAGCAGATGGCGGTGGGCCGCGAAGGGGGAATCCGCCAGGACGCGCGTCCCGGTCGTCCGCACCTTCGCGCCGTGTTGCGCGCGCCGAAACAGCGCCATCGGCAGCGGACCCGCGGCCGCGCGCACGCGGTAGGCCCACAGCGCGACGTCGTCGTCGGGCAGGTGGCCGCCGGCGATCACGACGGCATCGGGCGACAGCGACTCGACGACATCCGACAGCCCCGAGACGCCGCCGACCGGCAAGGCCATGAGGCGCGCGCCGGAGCGCCCGCAGAACAGCTCGAACGCGCGGACGGCGAGCGCGTCGGGGTCAAGCTCGTTGCGCGTCGCATCGCCGACGAGGATCGCCAGGCGCCGCACAGGCGGGGGGGCGAGGCGCTGCGCACGGCGCAGCCAGCCGTCGGCCCAGCGCGCGGCGAACGCCCACGGCGCGCTGTCGGTGCCATAGCGCTGGCCGAGCTCGTCGAGCGAGGGCAGCAGCACCTCCTCGACGGAGCGCTCCATGGAGCGCAGGGCGAGCGCGGACTCCATCGCGCTGTCGGCGCGATCGACCTCGAAGCCGGCGAGCGCGCCGACCAGGGTGTGCGTGTCGGTGCTGAGCGCCTCACGCGCGCGGCTGACGGCAGAAGAGATCGAAAGCCCCTGCTGGAGGGCGTCGCGGAGCGCCGCGACCTCGCCGTGGGTGTAGAGACGGTGGCGTCCCGCCGAGCGCTGCGGCTTCGGATAGCCGAACCGGCGCTCCCACGCGCGCAGCGTGTTCGGGCTCACGTTCAGCAGCGCCGCCGCTTCACTCGTCTTCAAAGTCCGCATTGGGCGACATGATCGGGGCTAGCCCAATCGGATGCAAACCGGTGTCATGGGATATTGCACATCTTCGGGCTCTGAATTTGGCTGTTCGTGCCGCTTTGGGTCCTGCGGGCGACGACTCGGGACCCGCCCGTCGGAGGCGACGGCGTTCGCTGTCGCTCCGAGTCTGGCAGCCCGGACTCTTGCCAACTCCAGACGCTGAACGTCCAGGCGCGTCCCGCAGGAGGCGCAGGAGGTTCCCTGCAACTCTGCCCGCGGCGATCGAGCATGTACCGGCAACCGTCCAAACTGCACCGCGTTTAGGCGGCAAAGCCACCGCTTTGCGTGGAGGCCTGGCATTCAGCGCATATGTTCGTCCGCCGAAGCGATCGATTTTCGGTGGCTGGGCTACTTTGGGCCACGGTTCAGTCACCAACCGATCCCGGAGGTCCAGATGACCCGCCTGAAGACGCTTCTCTACAGCCCCGCGCTCGTCACCGCAATCAGCGTGATCGCCGCCACCGGCGCCGGCTTCCGCTCGGGCTGAGGGCGCGCTTGCCGTTGCGCGGAGGGCCGCTAGGGTCTTCGCGTGACGATCAGCAGCTCCCGACCTCGTCCACGGCTCGTCGTGGCGCTGGCGTGCGGGATCGTCGTCGCGGCGGTCCCAGTCGCCGCCGCCGCGCCTGCGCACCTGCTCGACGGGGAGACGTTCGTGTTCGGAGCGTGCGCGATCGCCGGGGTGCTGGGGGGCGCGAAGTGGGAGGGCGCGGTCGAGGTCTCGGCCGCGTTCGTGTGCTTCATGCTGGCCGCGGTCTTCCTCGGGCCGGCGGCCGTGTTCGCGATC
>JAHWJE010000253.1 GCA_019348575.1 Actinomycetota bacterium
CTGGGCGGCAGGGATCGTCGTGTCTGAGGTGAACGCATCATAGATCACGGCGAGCGTGTGTCAAGATGGTCGTGCAGATCAGCCCTGAGGAGCGTCAGGGGGAGCCGGTTGCGGACAGATCCAACTGATCCGCTTTTGGGATGATGTGTCAGTACCAGGGTGTTCCAGCTACGGCCGAACGCCCGGCAGGTGGAGCGTGAAGGTCGACCCGACATTCGGCTCGCTGCTGATGGTGATACGTCCCCCCATCTGCTCGGCCAGTCTCCGGGCGATGGCCAATCCCAACCCCGCTCCCCCATGCCGTCGCGACAGCCGGCTATCCACCTGGCGAAACTCCTCGAAGATGTGCGACAGCGCCGTCGCCGGGATGCCGTAGGCGGCGCCGGTCACGAGGCACATCTCCTCGTGGTCGCGCTTGTTGATCGCGTAGATCGAGGTCGGGATCAGCGGCTTGCTCTCGCTCGTGCCGACGGGCGTCAGGACGTGGCCGCAGTGCGGGCACGCCGCCTCCCACTCGTGCAGCAGCAGCTGCGCCTCGGGGCGAGGCGGCGGCGCGATCCGCCCGTGCTCGGGGCAGGAGTACTCGCCCTCGCCGTAGATCGACATCGACGAGGCGACGACGAGGCGCTGCGGCAGCTCGCGCATCGCGATGAGGCGCTCGAGGAGCACCGCCGTCGCCATCGTGTTGCCGCGCGTGTAGCGCGCAATCTCGTACATCGACTGCCCGACGCCGACGATCGCCGCGAGGTGCGCGACGCGGTCGGCCCCGGCGAGCGCGCGGTCGCATGCCTCGGGATCGCCGCAGTCGCCGTGGATGAACTCGACGTCCCGGGGCAGGGCGGGCTGCTGACCGCCGTGAACCTGCTCCTCGAGCGAGTCGAGCACCACGACCTCGTCACCGCGCTCGAGCAGCTCGCCGACGAGGTGTGTGCCGATGAAGCCGGCGCCACCGGTGACGAGCGTCCTCACGCCGCCACCGCCATCCGGCCGCGCGCCGCCGTCAACGGCGTCGAGTCCAGCCGCTCGAGCTCGGCGCAGAGCGCCCGCCGCCCGCGGTGGTGCAGCCCGTAGACGGAGCTGTTCGTGCGACCGAGCTGCTCGGCGATCTCGACGGGCGAGAGGCCGAGCACGTGGCGCAGGACGACGACCTCGCGCTGGTCCTGCGGCAGCGACTGCAGCGCGGCGTGCAGCGAGCGAGCACGCTCGGGAGCCTCGTCGCAGATGCTGTCGTCGGGGCCGAAGATCTCCTCGGCGGGCGTCGTTCGGCGCGCGCGGACGGCGTCCACGGCGACGTTGTGCGACATGCGCAGCAGCCAGGCGACGAACGGCACGCCGCGCGGCTCGTACTTCGCGATCGCCGTGATCAGCTTGGCGAACACCTGCTGCGTGACGTCCTCGGCGTCGTGATGGTCGCGCACGATCGTGCGGACGTAGCCGAAGACGTTGTCGGCGTAGCGCAGGTACAGGAAGCGCACCGCGTCGCGGTCGCCCTGCTTGGCGCGGGTGACCGCGCGGCTGACGAGGCGCTCGATCTCCGGCGACGAGTCGACGGTTGACTTGGCGACGAGACGGTCCTTCGTCGCACCGGCCCAAGGCGTGTTGGCCTCGGGCATCGGGAGCGCTCTCCTTGGCTCGCTGTTCATGTGCTCTGTGCCCCTGGTTTCGGTGTTCGTGCCGGATCGCGCCCTGTGCGCGACCGGCGTGCTGCGCTCAGCAGGCGACTGCCTCAGCCGCCGCAACGAGGTTGTTGAGGTGTGCGTAGTGGCTCGCCTCGGTGCGGTTGGCCACGCCGAGCTTTCGATACGTGTTCGAGAGGTGGAACTTCACCGTCTGCTCGGTCACCCAGAGCATCCGGGCGATCTGTCCGTTCGTCGCCCCGGCAGCCACGAGCGAGAGGATCTCCTTCTCGCGGAGGGTCAGCGGGCAGTCGGCGCTCGCCGCCGCCGGACGGCGTTCGAAGCGGTGCACGACGTTGCCGCGCACGACCTCGCGCAGCATCGTCCCGAGGCTGACGGGGTGCATCGACTTCGACAGCACGGCGTGCGCGCCGGCCTCGAAGACCTCGTTCATCCAGGCCGCGTCCATGCGCAGCGTCAGCAGCAGCCGTTGGGCGGAGGGCACGTGCTCGGTCGCCTCGCGCAGGCGCCCCAGCGCGTGGTCCCGATCGCTCGTCTGCGGCGCGCGCGGGTCGTGCATGTCGTCGACGAGGACGACGTCGGGACGCGTGTCGAGCAGCGCGTCGCGCGCGCTCGCGCGGCCGTCGACGACGGCGGCGACCTGGAAGCCGGCGGTCTGCTTGAGCGCAAGCCGGATGGAGTGCGCGACCAGCGAGTGGTCGGCGACGATCAGTACGCGCTTCATCCTCGTGCCCCTTGCTTGCGCTGCGAATGGATCGTGTTCATCGCTCGCTTCCCTCCGTGGTCGCGTCGGCAGGCGCGGGCGAGATCAGGCCCGCGCCCGAGTGCAGGATCAGGTCGGCGGCCTCGTTGCGCGAGCGCACGCCGAGCTTGGAGAAGGCCGAGGAGAGGTGGCACTTCACCGTGCTCTCGGCGAGGAAGAGCCTCGCGGCGATCGCCTTGTTGCTCAGCCCGATGACGACCATGCCGAGGACCTGCTTCTCGCGGCTCGACAGCGTCGGCCGGTCGACCTCGTGGCGGCCCGCCGCGGGCACGGCGGTCTGGCCGGCCAGGACGGCGCGGACGGTGCACGCCAGCGCGGCCTCGAGCTCGGTCTCGAAGACGACCCCGTCGGCCCCCGCCTCGAGCGCGCGGCGCACGCCGCGTCGCGAGTCTTCGGGCACGACGGCGATCAGGTGGCTGTCGGGGAGGCGCTTGCGCAGCCGCCGCATCTGCTGGTCGCGCGCCGTGATCCCGCGCCCGAACGCGACGACGAGGACGTCGGGCTGCGCGGCGAGGTCGCCGTCGAGCTCGTCGAACGGCGATCTGCGCGTCTCGACGATCATGCCGCCGCCCGCGAGGACGGTCTCGATCCGGCGTGCGGCGAGCTCGTCGTCGGCGACGGCTGCGACCAGGGGCGCGCTGGCCACCCCTGCGCTGCCGGGATCTGACAGATCCAGGCTCATCGGACGTCGTTGTCCTGTCGTGGTGCGCGCTGCGCGCCAGTCCCTGGCCCGCGCACGATCGCTGCGTCTGGCAGCATGCATTTGCCCCTGTTTTCGTTGGCCCCTGGCCACCCCTGTGGCCATCAACGTCTGGGACAGTCGCAGAGCCTCCGTCCCGTTACATCGGAGCTAACCTCCACATTTGCTGCCGTTCTCCGCGCTTTGGTTGCGGGCTCTACGCACGTGGAACTGCAGGGGTCGCGGCGCGGTCCGGCAGCGCCGGTTGCACGATCCTGCAACCGGCGTGCCGCCGCGGGTGCGAGCGCCGCGCGCTGCGCCGGCGGTCGTGCTCGTCACGCGCGGCCGGCCCGGGGCTGCCGGGCTATAATCGGCGCTCTTGCGGATGTAGCTCAGTTGGCTAGAGCGTCTGCTTGCCATGCAGAAGGTCGAGGGTTCGAGTCCCTTCATCCGCTTGCCGCGAGGCCCGCCGTCGAGCGGGCCTCGCTCGTTCTGGCGCCGGCTCCGGTGCGCGCCTGCCCGCTGATCGCGGCGCGCGCTCTCGGACAACTTCGCTGCCGAGTGGCACGGGCCGCACCTGAGAACGGTCTGTATGTGGAAGACGTTGGTTCTCTCAGTAAGGTACGGCGCGTGTCTATAACTCTGACGCAGCTGCGCAGTTTCCTTGCGGTCATGCGCGGCGGGTCGGTCACCGCCGCCGCCGACGAGCTC
>JAHWJE010000254.1 GCA_019348575.1 Actinomycetota bacterium
TCTACCTCTGCGAGCACCGCGACCGCGGCGGCGCGCGATCGCTGCTGGCGACGCTGATGGGCGAGACGCGGTAGCGCGCTGCGGACGCCGCTCGCGGCGGTCAGCCGCGCGGGTATCGCGGTCGGGAGCCCCGCGCGCTGCGTCCTCGCTCGTGCGCGTTCGTGCCAGCGCGTGGCGAGCGCAGTACGAAACCCGCTGCAGCTACGCCGCGAACAGCGTCAGATCCGGATCGCGCTCGCCGCGCAGGACCGCCAGGTCGACCTCGACGCACGCCAGCCCGCGCGCCTGCGCGAGGACCCGCGCCTGCGGCTTGATCGACTGCGCCGCGAGGATGCCGCGACACGACGCCATCGCAGGGTCGAGGCGGATGCGCTCGAGGTAGCGCGTCAGCTGCTCGACGGAGTCGATCGTCGCGACGCGCTTGATCTCGACGGCGATCCACGCGTCCTGCCCGTCGCGGCACATGAGGTCGACGGGACCGATGTCGGTCGGCCACTCGCGCCGCACGAGCCGGAAGCCCTCGCCGCAGAACTGCGGCGCCGCGGCGAGCGCCTCCTGCAGGTCGCGCTCGACGCCGTCCTTCGCGAGCGCCGCCGCCTGCGCGGGCGGGCCCATGTCGTGCGCCACGTCCGAGATGACCTCCGCGATGTCGATCTCGAGGCGGTCCTCGGTCGCGCCGGCGCGCTTGCGCACGACGATCCGGCCGGGCTCCTCCTCGATCACGGTCGGCGCGGTCATCCAGTTGCTGGGCTTGTAGCCGCCGCTGTCGGCGTGGACCATGAACGAGCCGTCGGCCTTGATCATCAGCAGCCGCAGCGCCTCGGGCAGGACCGCGTTCAGGCGGCCGCTGTAGCGGACCTCGCAGCGGGCGACGATCAGGCGCATCGGTCGGGACCGTACCGGCCCGACCGGACCGCTTCGGACCCGGCGCATCGCGTAGCGGCCCCGCGCGACGGGTAGGCGCGGGACGATGACCGCCACCGCGCTCGACCAGCTCGAGACCTACCTGCAGGACCACCGCGCGGGAGCCGAGATGGGCAGCGACCTCGCGCGCCGGCTCGCCGACGAGAACGCCGGCACCCCGTACGAGGACTTCCTCGTCGGCCTCGCGCAGGAGATCGAGCAGGACATCGCGGTGCTCGAGGACATCATGGGCCGCTACGGCATCGCCAAGCCGACGTTGAAGACGGCCGGCGCGAAGATCAGCGAGAAGCTCAGCCGGCTCAAGCCCAACGACCGGCTCGCGTCCTACTCGCCGCTGAGCCGGGTCCTCGAGCTCGAGGGGCTGCACGCGGGGGTGCAGGGCAAGGCCGACCTGTGGGACTCGCTGGCGCAGATCGCAGCCCGCGACGAGCGCCTCGACGAAGAGGAGATCGTTGCGCTGCAGGCGAAGGCCGCGCGCCAGCTCGAGGGCCTCCGCGAGCACCACCGGATGGCCGCGCGGGCGGCGTTCGTCGAACGCTGAGCTCTACGCCGCGGCACGCAAGCACGCACGCGGGTGGCTGCGCGCGGCGGCCGTCAAAACGCTCGGCTCTACGCCGCGGGCAGCACGCGCGGCAGCTCGTCGCGCAGCCGGGCCAGCAGCGCCTCGACCTCTTCGTCCTCGGCGAGGCGCAGCGCGAAGTCGCAGGCCTCGATCGCGTCGCTGGTGCGATCCGTGCGGGCGAGCGCGTGCGCATAGCGCGCCCAGGCCTCCGCGCTCTCGCCGTCCAGCAGCGTGGCCTGCTCGCAGGCCGTCACCTCCGCCCCCAGGTCGCCGGCGAGGTGGTACGCGAGCGCGAGGTCGAGCAGGCCCTCGACCGACGGCACGAGCGACCGCGCGCGCTCGAGCGCGAAGATCGCGGCCTCGCGGTCCATCAGGCGCAGGCGCAGGCGCCCCAGGCGCTCCCATGCGCCGGCGTCGTCCGTCGCGCGGTCGACCGCCCGCTGGGCGGCCTCGGCCGCGAGGTCGATCGCGCCCATGTCCTCGTAGATGCGCGCAGCGAAGCGATGCGGCGCCGGCCGATCGCCCTCCGCGCGCGCCCAGTCGCGCACGGCGCGGCCGGCGGCGGGCAGGTTTCCCCCCTGCCAGAACGCGAGCGTGAGCATCCGCAGGACGGTGACGTTGTGCGGCTCTGCGTCACGGGCGTAGATCAGCCGCTGCGCGGCCAGCTCGTGGTTGCCCTCGAGCGTGGCGTGCTGTGCGGCCGTCATGAAGCGCTCGACGCGATCGGCGCCCGCGTCGGGCTTTGAGAAGTCGACGAACTGCAGCGTCCCCGCGGGCACCGTGCGCACGCCCACCTGGAAGCGGATGCGGGCCCACTGCTGGACGTCGTCGCCGCCACCGGTGAAGTAGATCCCCGTGACGCTGCCCACGCCCCACTCCGGGTAGGCGGCGCAGCGCGCGTAGCGGTGCACGACAGAGTGGTCGGGGACCTGCGAGGCGAACGGGTCGTTTGCGGCGCGGTCCTCGGCCCGCGCGCGCTCGCGCTGCTGCGCCTCGTAGTTGCGCCGGCCCTCCTCGGCGCGCGCGGTGCGCGCGGCCGCGGCGCTGACCTTCACGGCGTTGCGCGAGACCGTCCCGCCGCGCGAGCCCTCGGCGAGCCGCTCGAGCTGGTCGGCCGCCTCGTTGATCGCCTTGAGGTGGCGCTCGTGCTCGAACTGCTTGCCCGGCGGCGCGATGTCGGGATGCCAGACCTTCGCCTGACGGCGCCGCGCCAGCTGCACGTCGCGCTTGTCGAACGGCGGCTGCAGCTCGAGCAGAAGCAGCGATTGCTCGATGTCGAGGACGGCCGGCATGAACCGTCGAGAGTAGCGCCGCCAGCGCGCTCGCACGCGCTGGCGCGAGCGTCCGCGCGGAGCGCAGCGCCGCGCGACCCCTACGTGATCAGCTTGCGCTGCAGCGCGCGGATCGCCAGCCGCCAGAGCACCAGCGCGAACAGCACGAGCGCCCCGAGGTGCAGCAGGTCCGCGCCGGGCTCCCAGCCGAACGCCGCGTGGCGCACGAGCTCGACGGTGTGATGCAGCGGGTTGAAGTTGCCCAGCACCTGCGCCCATTCGGGCAGGCCGCTGAGCGGAAAGAACGTGCCGGCCGTGAGGAACGTCGGCGTGATGACCGTGCTCGTGACGTAGTTGAAGTTGTCGATCGACTTCAGCAGGCCGGCGATCATGATCCCGAACGACGCCCAGCCGAAGCCGGCGACGAAGGCGATCAGCGGCACGGCGAGCATCCCGCTGCGCGGCTCCAGGCCGAACACGATCGCGACGAGCAGCGGAACGCAGCCGTAGGTCCCGGAGCGCAACGCGATCCACAGCGCCTCGGCTGTGACGATCTCCTCGGTGTCGACCGGCGCGGCGAGGATCGCGTCGTAGGTGTGCTGGAACGAGTACTTGACGAACGTGCCGAACATCGACGGGAAGACCGACGCGAACAGCACGGCGGTGGCGACCGTGCCCGTGCCGACGAAGTCGACGTAGTCGTAGCCGGCGACCTGCGAGACGAGCGAGCCGAAGCCGAAGCCGAAGGCGAGCAGGTAGATCGTCGGCTCGACGGTCGACGAGAACGTCGTCGAGCGCCAGTAGGAGCTGAAGTTCGTCATCTCGCGAACGAGCACGCCGGCGATCGCGGGGCGGTCCAGCCGCCCGACCCGGCTTCGGCGCGACATCACGCCACCTCCTCGCCGGTGAGCAGCACGAACACGTCCTCGAGGTTCGCGGCGCGGCGCACGCCGTCGGGCAGGTCGCCGTTGTGGCCGTCGACGCGCATCAGCGCGACGCTCGTGCCGGTAC
>JAHWJE010000255.1 GCA_019348575.1 Actinomycetota bacterium
AGCCGCTACCGGTCGGGCGAGGCAATCACGATCCCGGTCGCCCATCATGACGGCAATTATCAAGCGGACGCGGAGACGCTCGACCGGCTTGAAGGCGAAGGCCGCGTCGCCTTCCGCTATGCCGCGCAAACCAACGGCTCGGCGCGCGACATTGCCGGCATCGTCAATGACGGCGGCAACGTGCTGGGCATGATGCCGCATCCGGAGCGGGCGGTGGAGCCGGCGCACGGCGTCACCGACGGGCGGCGGCTGTTCGAGGGTATTATCGAGGCGATCGGCTAGCCAGGATGCGTGCGGCCGGCGGCTGCGCGCCGCGAGTCGGCCTTCGCGGGCTTGGCCGGCGCTTCGTGCTTGCGTCCACGTCCGGTCAGCCCACCGGTCAGCGTGTCCTGTGCCCAGCGCTCGCTGAAGCCCGCCGCGAAGCCGATCACCGAGAGGAAGTAGAAGCGCTCAACCGTGCCCTCGGCCGGAAGCCTGAAGATTTCGACGAAGCCGCTCGTGAGCATGAAGTACGCGAGCAGCCCGAAGATCGAGCCGATCACCGGCCGCAGGGCGCCGAGGAACAGCGTGTACCCGCGCGCGACGTCGAAGTCCAACGCGAACGTTCCGCTGTTGATCCGCGCGATGACGCTGACGACGGCGCCCAGCGCGCCCGCCACGAGGCAGCCGATGATCGAGCGCTCCTCGATGCCCTCGGCCTGCAGCAGGCTGTCGGCGGAGATGTACAGCAGCGCCAGCAGGGCGATCCCGATCGTCATGCCGCCGAAGTAGACGAGCTGGGCGTCGCCGTTTGCGGCCTCGCGGTAGTTGTGGCGCAGCGCTGCGAGCGTACGCAGCTCGTGGGCGACCGCCGCCTTGTGCGCCTGCGGCGAGTTGTCGGCGCGCGCGTCGACGAGGCTCAGCAGGTGGCACGCCGAGGTCATCACGAGCTGCATCGTGATCCGGCGGCTGCGCCCGCGCAGCACCTCGCTGGCGCGGACCGCCATCTCGTCGCAGCTGTGCAACGCACGCGCGATGTCGGGCTCGTCCTTGGTCGCCCAGTCGCTGACGCGATGAAACTGCGGCGAGACCGACAGCAGGCGCCGCAGCCAGCCGTTGTTCGGCTTGCCCGCCGTCAGCGCCACGGCGCTCTCGACGTCGGCGCACCAGTAGGCGTTGATCAGCTCGCCGTGCTCGTCCTCGAAGCGCGCGAGCGCGTCGTGGTACTCCTCGTCGAGGCGCGCCTGGTCGGCGTCGCTCACACCCGAGCCCTCGTGCAACGCGTTGCGCCAGCGAAAGTGGATCCGCACGAGGTCGGGGAAGGTCACGCGCCGCGGCGCGGGAGCGGTCTCGCGGTGTTCTTCGAGAACGGTGGCCATCGTCTGCCTCTGGCGGCGCGATCATCCGACGGGCTCGCGCAGTCAACGCAAGCGTTGCTGCAGCGGGCGCGCGCATCAAGACGCGGTCGGGCGGACTTCCGTGCACGCCGACCGCGCGGCTCAGCCGCCGCCGGGCGAGGCGGCGACGTCGCAGGCGACCTCGTCGAGGCCCTCGCCGAGCAGCGCGAGCGGGATCGACCGGTCGCCCGCGAGCGCGCGCGAGAGCGCGTCGCGCTTGTCCTCGCCGGCGACGAGCAGCAGCGTGAAGCGCGCCCGGCGCACGACCGGCAGCGTCAGCGTCACCCGCTCCGGCGGCGGCTTGGGCGAGCCGCGCACCGGCGCGACGGGGGCCTGCGAGACCTCGAGCACCGGATGCCCGGGAAACAGCGAGCAGGTGTGCCCGTCGGGGCCCATCCCGAGCAGCACGACGTCGAAGACGACATCCGGCACCCGCTCGCGCACCTGCAGCCCGTAGAGCCAGGCCGCGTCCTCGGGGACCTCGGGCGAGGGCACGGCGTGCAGCACGGGCGGCTCATCGCGCTCCACGCCGAGCAGCGACTCGCGCACCATCAGCGCGTTGGACTGCGGGTCGTCGGCGGGCACGCAGCGCTCGTCGCCGAGCCAGAGGTGCACGTGCCGCCAGGATCCCTCGACGTCCGCCAGCAGCTCGTAGGCGCGCTGCGGCGTCGATCCGCCGGCGAGCGCGACGTGCAGCTCGCGGCCGTAGGCACGGGCCTGACCGATGCGCTGGGCGAGCATGTCGGCGGTGTACTGCGCGACGTCCTCGGCCTCGGGGAACACGCGCACGCGCGGGGCGGCGGGCATCGGCGGCTACCCCAGCAGCCGGCGTGCTGCCGTCAGCGCGGGCTTGAACGTCGGGTCGACCAGCAGCGCGTGGCGGATCCCCTCGCCGAGGATCCCCGGCTCGCCGCGCGAGGCCCCGAGCACGGTCCAGACGTGCTCGAAGACGTCTTCGCCGCGGCGCTTGGCGGGCTCGCGGCGACGGGCGGTCAGCCCCCCCTCGCCGCGCTCGAGCGCGAGCATCGTGCCCAGATCCGAGCGCGTCTCGACGCCCGCCAGGCCGGGCGCGCTCATCCCGCCGACCGGCTCCAGGCGCAGCTCGACCTCGCCCCGACGGGCGCGCGCACGGCCGCGCAACAGCTCCCCGTGGCGCGTGAGCTGCTCCGGCCGCCAGCCCAGCCGCGAGCACAGCCAGCCGACGAGCAGCAGCCCGGAGACGAGCGAGTCCGAGCGGTAGCGCACGGAGACCTTCGACAGCGTGTGCAGCTCTTGCCGGCGCGACGGCGGGTCGTAGGCGGCGGCGAGCCGCTCGCGCCACGGCGTGCAGCGCAGCCACGCGAGGTCGACGACCTCGCTGCGCTCGGCGAGCTCGCAGGCGCGCGCGAGCGCCGTCTCGGCCTCCAGCTCGTCGACCGCGTCGGTCAGCACGACCTGGGCGATCGGCGCGCCGCCCGCGCGGCCGGTCGTCAGCGCGTCGACGGCTTCGGGGTGGCCGTGCGGCGACCAGACGGCGGTGCGCAGGTCGGTGACGACGAGCGGGTCGACGATCGTGTCGAGGTCGTGCAGGTGGCGCTCGCCGACGCGCACGATGACGAGCTCGCGCATCGCGGCGAACTCGCCGCTGCGGGCGTCGCCCTCGACCGAGATCGTCGCCTGCGCGTCGATCGTCCGCCGGCGCGGCTCGACCGCGCAGACGACGGTGCGCGAGGCGTGGTAGCGCCCGACGCCGCGCAGCCGGTTGGCGATCTCGCCGCTCCACTCGCGGTCGACGACGCAGACGAGGTTCAGCGTTCGCGCCGGGACGCACTGCTCGGTCGTCGCGTGGCACTCGGCGACCAGCCGCCGCAGCGCCGCCTCGATCGCGCTCGGCGTCGTGTCCCGCTCGCTCCAGACGGCGTCGGTCGTGGTCAAATCATCCGCCAGCCCGAATCGCCGATCAGCAGCCTCCTGGCCTCCACGGGTCCCTGCGACCCCGCTTCGTACTGCGGCAGGGGCGCGGCCGTCGTCTCCCACGTCTTGACGATCGGGTCGCAGATGCGCCACTGCGCCTCGACCTCGTCGTTGCGGGTGAAGAGCGTCGCGTCGCCGCGCATCGCGTCGATGATGAGCCGCTCGTAGGCCTCCGGCGACTGCGACAGAAACGCCGTCCCGTAGAGGAACTCCATGTTGACCGTGCGGATCGCCATCCGGCTGCCGGGGATCTTCGCGCCGATCGACAGCGACACGCCCTCGTTGGGCTGCATCGTCAGCACGAGCACGTTGGGGCGCACGCCGGTCGACATCTGCGGCTGCTGGAAGGCGACGTGCGGCACGGGCTTGAGCGTCACCGCGATCTCGGTGAGCTTGCGCGCCAGGCGCTTGCCGGTGCGCAGGTACATCGGCACGCC
>JAHWJE010000256.1 GCA_019348575.1 Actinomycetota bacterium
AAAGCCGGGAGCCAACGCCGTACGTACGGCGTTGGCCTACCATTGGTCGGCTTTTGTAAGGCCCCCGCCCATGCCCAAACTCATCCGCCGCACGCCCAAGTATTCCAAGCACCGCGCCTCGGGTCAGGCCGTCGTCACCATCAACAAGAAGGATATTTACCTCGGCCCCTACGGCAGCAAGGCCAGCCGCGCCGAGTACGACCGGATCATCGGCGAGTGGATGGCCAACGGCCGCCGCCTGCCCGGCGCCGAGGCCCGCACGGTGACGGAGGTGGTCGCCGCGTTCTGGACGTTCGCCCAGGGTTACTACCGCAAGCCCGACGGCACGCCCGCCGGCGAGCTGGAGAACTTCCGCCACGCCCTTCGCCCGCTCAAGCGGCTGTACGGGCCGACGCGGGCGGCCGACTTCACGGCGTTGAGCTTGAAGGCCGTGCGGGAGGAGATGCTCCGGCCCACGCCGCCGACGCCGCGGGCGGCCGAATCGGGACTAGCTCCAAAACCGCCGGCGGGGTGGTGCCGGACCCACGTAAACCGTCAGGTCGCCCGGCTCAAGATGGTGTTCAAGTGGGCGGCCTGCGAGGGCCTCGTGCCGCCGGCGGTCCACCACGGCGTCGCCGCGGTGGCCGGGCCGACGCCGGGGACGCTGCGCAGCAGCCCGTCGAGGTGCTTGAAGTCGTCGTCGGCGTCGATCAGCTCGCGGATCTGCCGGTCGAGCGAGGCGACTTGCTTGTCCAGCGCCGCGATGACCTTCTCCAGCGCCCGCCGCGCGGCCTTGCTCGCGGTGGACGACAGGCGGTTGGACTGCTGGGCCCGCGTCTGCGCGAGCTGCCGGCGGCACGCGACCAGCGCCCGCAGGTCGGCCCCGACCCGCGAGCGGCGTTCGGCCAGCCGCGGCGCGGCCTGCGGCGAGAGCCCGGCCGCCGCCAGCGCGCCGCTCGCGCGCAGATCGCCCTCGGCGCCCTCGAAGCCGTACGTCTCGTGCAGCAGCACCCCGCGCTCGGGCCGGACCGTCAGCGCGACGGGCACCGCCGCCGCAGCGTCGCGCAGTGCGGCGAGCACCGCCGGCGCGACGTGTCCGGCGCCGAGCGCGACGAACACGATCGCGTCGGCGCCGTCGCGCAGCGCCGCCCGCAGCGCGAGGCCGTCGTCGCCGAGGTAGGTCGGCACGATCGGCACGCGCCCGTCGAGGGCATCGGGCACGGGCAGCGGCTCGGCGGGGCGCACCGGCCGCGCCGCGATCCGCACGCGTCCCTCGGCGATGGTCCCGACCGGGCCCGTCGCGGGCGAGCCGAACGCGGCGGGGGAGATCGACGAGCCTTTGCGCACCGCGCGCGCGGCGTGCAGCTCGCCCGCGAAGGCGACGAGCACGCCGGCGTTCGCGGCCTGCGCAGCTCCGGCGGCCGCGACGGCGTCGAGGAGGTTGGCGGGACCGTCGGCGCCGGGCGCGCCCGAAGGCCGGATCGCGCCCGTCAAGACGATCGGCTCGGGTCGTGAATGCAGGATGTCGCAGAGCACGGCGGTCTCCTCCAGCGTGTCCGTGCCGTGCGTGATGACGACGCCGCGCCCGGAGGCGGTCTCGGCGAGCGCGGCGCGGGCGATCGCGAGCGCATCGGCGGCGCTGAGATGCGCGCCGGGGACGCCCGTGACCGAGCGCGCGCGCAGGCCGGCGACGTCCGCGAGCGCCGGGACGCCGGCCAGCAGCGCATCGGCGTCGAGCGCGGGCGTCGCGCGCTCGCCGGACATCGCGATGGTGCCGCCGGTCGAGAGCACCGTCACGGGTCGTAGAGTGGGAGGCACGCAGGACAGATTCGGCGCGATGCCGCTGCTACCCTTGTCGCGCCGCCTCACAGTGCCGGCGCCGCCTTGGAGGCACTCTTATGAGCATGACCACCCCGCCCGTGCAGGCCGCCGGCCTCTACGACCCCCGCTACGAGCACGACGCGTGCGGCGTGGCGCTCGTCGCCCGCCTCGACAACGTCCCCTCGCACGAGATCGTCGAGAAGGGCCTGCAGGCGGTCGAGAACCTCGAGCATCGCGGTGCCACGGGCGCCGACTCGCGCACGGGCGACGGCGCCGGGATGCTCCTGCAGCTGCCCGACGCGTTCCTGCGCGCGGTCGTCGACTTCGAGCTGCCCGAGCGCGGGCGCTACGGCGTCGCGGTCTGCTTTCTGCCGACAGACGAGAAGCGACGCCACAAGCTCGAGGCGCTGC
This sequence comes from Actinomycetota bacterium, assembly GCA_019348575.1. Next base: position 2,212 of record JAHWJE010000256.1, read on the forward strand.
TCGAGCTCAACGTCCGCATCGAGGGACAGCGCGTGCTCGGCTGGCGCGACATCCCCGTCGACGCCGAGCACGTCGGCAAGACGGCCGACGAGACGCGCCCGGTCATGCGCCAGCTCCTCGTCGAGGCGGGCCCGGGCTTCGAGAACAACCAGGACGCCTTCGAGCGCAAGCTCTACGTGATTCGCCGCATCTGCGAGCTCGCCGCCGGGCCCGACCTCTACGTCTCGTCGTTCTCCTCGCGCACGATCGTCTACAAGGGGATGCTCGTCCCCGACCAGCTGCGCGGCTTCTTCCCGGACCTCAGCCACCCGAAGATCGCCAGCGCGATGGCGCTCGTGCACTCGCGCTTCTCGACGAACACGTTCCCGAGCTGGCCGCTCGCGCACCCGTATCGCGTGATCGCCCACAACGGCGAGATCAACACGCTGATGGGCAACGTCAACTGGATGCGCGCCCGCGAGTCGCAGCTCGCGTCGCGCCTGTTCGGCCTGGACCTGCAGAAGATCATGCCGATCGTCGTGCCCGGCAACTCCGACACGGCGACGTTCGACAACGTGCTCGAGCTGCTGATGCTCGCCGGCCGCAGCCTGCCGCACGCGATCATGATGATGATCCCCGAGGCCTATCAAGACAGGGGAGACCTGCCCGACTACCTCAAGGGCTTCTACGCCTTCCACTCCTGCCTGATGGAGCCCTGGGACGGCCCGGCCGCGGTGGCCTTCACGAACGGCTCGATCGTCGGCGCGACGCTTGACCGCAACGGGCTGCGACCCGGCCGCTGGGTCGAGACGCACGACGGCCTCGTCGTGCTCGGATCGGAGGCCGGCCTGCTGCCCGTCAAGACCGAGGACGTCAAGCGCCTCGGCCGCCTGCAACCGGGCAAGCTCTTCCTCGTCGATCTCGAGCGCCACCGCATCGTCGAGGACGAGGAGGTCAAGCACGAGGTCGCCACGCAGCGCCCCTACGGCGAGTGGTTCGACGCCAACACGGTGCACTTCGACGACCTCGCCGAGGCGCACGTCACGCTGACCGGCCTGCAGCCCACGCGTCTGCGCCAGCTGGCCTTCGGCTACACGCAGGAGGACCTGCGCGTGCTGATCGCGCCGATGGCGGCGAGCGGGGCCGAGCCGATCGGCTCGATGGGCAACGACAACGCGCTCGCCGTGCTCTCCGACCGCCGGCCGCCGCTGTTCAGCTACTTCAAGCAGCTCTTCGCGCAGGTCACGAACCCGCCGATCGACCCGATCCGCGAGTCGATCGTCATGTCGCTTGCGACCGCGATCGGCGGCGAGCGCAACCTGCTCGCCGAGACGCCCGAGCACGCCCACAAGCTCATCCTCGACCAGCCGATCCTGCGCAACCACGAGCTCGAGACGCTGCGCATGGTCCACGACGAGATCTTCCGCGCGCACACGCTCGACATCACGTGGCCGATCGCCGACGGCCCCGACGGGATGAAGGCCGCGCTGGCCAAGCTCTGCGACGACGCGCACGATGCGGTCGACGCCGGCGTCACCGTGCTGATCCTGTCCGACCGCCAGCTCGGCC
>JAHWJE010000257.1 GCA_019348575.1 Actinomycetota bacterium
TGCACGACGCTGCTCAGCGAGAGGCTGCTCGCGACGCTGAAGGAGCAGGGGACCAACTGCACGACCGCGGTGCGCGAGGCGTTCAACGACGCCTCGTCGACGGACCTGACGGTGGAAGACGTGACGATCAGCGGCGACACCGCGACCGCCAAGGTGACGTCCGGCTCAGGCTCGAACGAGAAGACGGACACGCTGCAGCTCGAGAAGGCCGGGACGGGCTGGAGGATCTCCTCCTTGCAGTCGTAGCGCTGCACCGGCACCGCAACGGAGGCCCCGCGCCCCTCCGGGCCGTTGGCGCCGAAGACCGCCAGCCCCGGATTGGGGTCTGTCTATCCGGCTGGACCCCCCCGCACGACGACGCGCCCGATGACCGTCGCGGATGCGGCACCGCCACCGACTCCCCGTACCACCACTACGAAGAGCCGGTGTCGCCGCCGCCCCGCTCGATCCTCGAACGCGTCATCGCACGGCTTCAATCGGGGATAGACCCTCTACGGCGAGAGGTGACGAAGCCTCCTGCTGGCGCGGGGGCCTTGCCGCTTGGGCTTTCCGGAGCGTGCTTGCCCTGTCTTCTTTGGTCCGGCGCCGGGCTTTGGTCCGGCGCCGCGCTTTGGTCCGGCGCCGGGCTTTGGTCCGGCGCCGGGCCAGCTGCCCGCGCCGCGCGTTTCCGCCGACGCGCTCTTGATCACGCGCTCCTGCGTCTGCGGGTTGAGGTGGTCCAGCCCGATGCGCCGGCCGCGGATCGCCGCGGTGAACGCCTGGAACCCGTCGCCGGCGGCCGGGTCCTCGACGCCGTCGCTGGCGTAGATCCGCAGCGGGCTGCCGGGGTGCGGCGTGCCGTTCTCGTACCAGTACGCCGACCAGTTGTCGCCGTCGACGTCGTAGTAGGCGATCTCACGAGGCTTGCGCGGATTGGTGAAGTCGATCACATCCACGCCGGCCGTGTACCAGGCGTTGACGAGCAGGTCGCGTCCCGGCATCGGGACGGCGATGCCGAGATGCGCGGAGCAGTACTGAGCGACGTGGTCGGCGGGGTCGCTGCGCGGCATCCGGAATTCGCTGAGCTTCTCGCCGGTGCTCGTTCTCAGGAAGAACATGTTGCCGCTCTCGACGACCTCTCCGGTGGACAGCGTCGTCGTCGTCGGGCAACCGGTGCCGAACGACTCGTCGATCCCGACGACGGTCTTGCCGTCCCAGCTGAACGTCGCCGAATGCCAGAAGTCGACGTTCGGCTGGTCGTACACCCAGACGGGATTGCTCGTGTCGGGCAAGCCGTTGGCGCCGATCCGCCACAGCTGCAGCTGTTCGGCGCACGCCGCCGCGACGAGACCCAGCTCCACGTTCACCGTCATGTCGTGGCAGGCCCGCATGCCGTCGACCAGCCCGGGCGCGCTCAGCCCGCGCTCGCTCGGCGTGAACTTGTTGTCGGGATCGCCCGGATACGTGATCGGCAGCTCGGCGATCTCCGCCGCCGCCGCCGGGTTGGCGAGCGGGACCTCGACGACCTGGATGACCCCGTGCAGCGCGTCGCGTCCAGCCGCCGGGCCGTTCACGGGACCGCAGGTCGGGCCGGGCCGCAGCGGGTAGGACGAGTTCAGCACGACCAGGCGATTCGCCTCCGGGATCAGCGTATGCGTATGCGATCCGCAATCCTGGTAGACGGCGCCGATCTGCACGGGAGCCGCTTCGTTGCTGATGTCGAAGAGGCGCAGGCCCTCCCACCCGGTCGGATCGTCGTGCGCGGTGGCGGTGGCGCCGCAGTTGGGGCCGGTCAGCGTGCGATCGACCGATGCGATCAGCAGGTCGGCCTTCCCGTCGCCGGTACGGTCCCAGACCGACAGGTCGTTCTGCGGTCCGAAGCATCGAAAGTCCGTCACCAGGCGAGGATTGTCGGGATCGCTGATGTCGAAGATCCGGAAGCCGTCGTAGTTGCCGGCATACGCCCGATCTCCCCAGAAGGCGAGGTCGGAGTTGATGGCACCGGTCGCGTTGGGCGACTCGAACACGAGGTTCATCCCTTCGCTGAATCCGCTGTCGTGCACCGCCGCGGCCGGCGTAGCGACCCAGAGCGTCAACGCGCAGCACAGCGTCAGTAGGAGTCTGCTTCGGCTCATCCCTTTCACCCCTCCGATTTCATTGACAAACCTCGTGCTCACAACTTCGGCCCCGGGCCTCGGCGCGCGCCCCTGCGCCCTGACAGCGAGAACTCCTGCGTCTGCGGGTTCAGGTGCGAGAGCCGGATCGCCCCGGCGAGAGCCCTGTCGCTGACGCGGAAGACGTTGAGGCCCTTGGTGATCTCCGATTCGTAGACGAAGTTGTTGTAGTAGTACGACGACCACGCGCCGCCGAGCTCGTCGACGAGCGTCCCGGCCGGGGTCCTCACCTGGCCCAGCGGCGGCGGGTCCGACCACGCGACGGTGACGGGGTTCGACGGATCGGTGAAGTCGGTCACCCACGTGCCGGCCTGATAGTGGCCGCCCACCGCGACGTACCTGCCGCTGCGCAGCGGGACGATGTTGTAGTTGTGGATCGTGCAGTTCTCCGCGGCCGACTGTGGCCGCGGAAGCACCCATTGCCCGAGCTTCGCCCCCGTGTCGGCGTCGTAGAAGAACATGCTCTTGTCGACGTCGGGGTCGGTCGCCTCGCACTCCGGCTGGGCGCCTCCGCCGGGCTCCCAGCCGGCGACGAGGACCTCGCCGTCCCACGTGAAGGCGGCAGAGTGCCAGCGACCGTTCGTGCCGGCCTGGCCCACCCCCGGCTCGCTGATCGTGAACAGCAGCTGCGGGTCTTCGAGGCTGCCGCCGGGCGTCTCGTTGGCGCCGATGTCGAAGACGTTGATCGTGTCGGCGCTCGCGCAGGCGGCCTTGTTGACGTCGCCGAGGATCACGCCGGCGTCGTGGCAGCCCGTCCGGACGGCGGTGCCCGGGCCGGCCAGCGGCTCGCGATGCACGAGGCTCGCCGCGGCCGGATCGCTCAGCGGCACGGCGATGACGTCCATGAAGTCGCCGAGCGCGTTCTGTGTCGCGAGGTCGGGCGTGCTGCCGCAGCCGGCGCTGCTGGAGTTGTTGCTGTAGACGATCAGTCGCCCCGCGGCGACGCCCGCCGCCGTCGCCGTGTGCGAGCCGCAGGGAAGCTCGACCGACGCGACGAGCTGCGGGTCGCTCACGTCGCTGATGCGGAAGACGTGGACGCCTTCCCAGCCGGCGGGCACGACCTGCCCGTCACACGTGCGGGCGGACGTCTTCTTCGAGTTCCAGGAGCGCACGAGGATGTCGCCCCACACGACGATGTCGCCCTGGTCGCCGTTGCAGCGCTGGTGGACGAGCTCGCGCGGCTGCGCGGGGCTGGAGATGTCGATGATGCGGAAGCCGTCGTAGTTGCCCTGGAACGCCAGCCGATCGCGGAAGGCGATGTCGGAGCTGACGTGCCGCACGCCGTCGGGCTCGCCGAAGAACGTCGCTGGGTGCGGACTGTGCCCCATCGCGTGCATGTTCTGCGTGTGCGGACGATCCCCGTGGTCGCCGGCCGCCACCGCTGGCAGCACCAGCCCCACGGCGCACGCGAGCACAAACGTGAAACGACCAAACCCGGTCACGGACCGCACCTCCCGCCGATGTCGCTGAGCAGCGCACCCGCGGCCAACCCCACGCCTGCGCGGTACGAGTCTCTGCAATTGCCGAGCCGCTGTCAATGACGCAGGGCGGACAAAAGGCGGCATTTTGGAGCGCTGCTCCGGCCAGTTCCTGACGGAGCGCTC
>JAHWJE010000258.1 GCA_019348575.1 Actinomycetota bacterium
TCGGTGCGAAGCAGCTTGGTCCCCCTCGGAAACAGCTTGGAGACAAACGGCTCGGCGGCCTGGCGGACCTGCGGGATCTCCACCGAGAGCTCGCCCTCGGCGGTCTGCAGCCGCCGCGGGCGAAAGCCGTTGCGCAGCCCCGCCGGCGCCTCCGCCCGACGCTCATAGCGCCCCCGGCCAAGCCAGGCATCGAACTCCTCCTCGACCGCGCGCTGGATGATCAACCGGGCGCCCAGCTTCGCCAGCTCAGACAACGACTCCCGGGGGTTCTCGCCGACCCCCACGCCAAGCAGCGCGTCGATCCTCTCCTCAATCTCCGCCGACGGCGGTACGGTACGTCTCACGGCGTAGGACCTCCTTTTAGGTCTTGTCAGGACTTGAGGGAACCTACGCCGTTGCCTTGACGGCTCCCGGCTATTTACAGCGGCTGAGGGACGCGACCTCGAACGCGTCAGTAACCTCTCTCCTGTGTCGCTTGCTACGCGCACCTGGTGGCGGTCCGTCTTCTTGGCGGCCGTGACCTGATTCTGTCTCGAGCCGCCTTCGGGCGGCTCGGCGTGTTCGCGGACACGACCAGTACGGCGGAGGCGGCTTCCAAACGAAGGAGAGCCGATGACCGTCCAGACAACCACCGCGACGACCACGCCGAGCCAGGGGCTCGAGGAGCAGGTGCGCACGCATCCAGAGCGCTTCCGGGTGCTGACCGGCGACCGTCCGACGGGGCCTCTGCACCTTGGGCACTACTTCGGGACGCTTGCCAACCGGGTGCGTCTGCAGCGCACCGGCGTGGAGGTCTTCGTCGTGATCGCCGACTACCAGGTCATCACCGATCGCGATGGCGTCGGCGACATCTCAGGCGCCGTGCGGGAGGTCGTGCTCGACTACCTTGCGGCCGGCATCGAGCCGCGTCAGGCGACCGTCTTCGCCCACAGCGCGGTCCCCGCGCTCAACCAGCTCGTGGTGCCCTTCCTCAGCCTGGTGACGGTCGCCGAACTTGGCCGCAATCCCACCGTGAAGGCCGAAGCACAGGCCACGCAGGGGCGCGCGATGAGCGGCTTGCTGTTCACATATCCGGTCCACCAGGCGGCCGACATCCTCTTCTGCCACGCGAACCTCGTGCCGGTCGGCAAGGACCAGCTGCCGCACGTCGAGCTGACGCGGCTGATCGCGCGTCGCTTCAACGAGCGCTACGCCGCCGGCGCCACCGTCTTCGCCGAGCCCGACGCGCTGCTCAGCGCCGCTCCCGTCCTGCTCGGCACCGACGGCACCAAGATGAGCAAGAGCCGCGCCAACGCGATCGCCCTCCGCGACGACGAGGACCGCACGGCCGCGCTGTTGCGCAAAGCCAAGACCGACAGCCTGCGCACGATCACCTACGAGCCCGAGCAGCGCCCGGAGGTCGCCAGCCTGCTGCTGACCGCCGCCCTGTGCACCGGCCGCGATCCCGCCGACATCGCCGACGAGCTCGGCGACCGCGGCGGCGCCGCTCTCAAGGCGCTCGTTACTGAAGCGGTCAACGAGCACCTGCGGCCCCTGCGTCAGCGCCGCCGCGAACTGGCCGCCGACCCGACGATCGTGCGCAACGTGCTCGACCAAGGCAACGCCCGCGCCAACTGGATCGCAAACCGCACGCTCCAGCAGGTGCGTGAAGTGATGGACATGGCGTACTGACCCTCCCGCAAGCCGAAGCTGGACCGAGACGAGCAAGTCGCGCCACGTGGGTGGCGGGACACGCCGCGCGCCGGTCTCGCCTAGTCTCTCAGACGACCGCCGCAGCCGGTTGGATCTGCGGTGCGGCGAACGGATCTGGCGTGAGACCACATGAGACTGAAGCCACAGTCCGTCCGGCAAGAGCCGAAGACGAGCGCGCGATTCATCTTCTCCACGCCGGCTGTTTCCATGATCTCTTCGCCGGCCTGCTCGGCGACTACCGCCCCTCCAGCGAACACTCCGCCGAGCGTGAGCGATCGTGGACGGGTCCCATCGGCTCTCCGCGCGGTCGCCACGCCCTCCTCGTAGCCGAGCGTCGCAAGCGCGTGATCGGCTTCGTGGCGGTGGGTCCCACGCGCGACGCCGATAACGACGCGCAGACGACGGGCGAACTGCGGACCGTCATGATCGACGACAACGCACGCGGCTCGGGTGTCGGTTCTGCGCTGATGGCCGCGGGCGAGCGCGCGATGCGAGACCAGGGTCTGCGGATCGCGACGCTGTGGGTGGTTCCGCAGAACTGGCGGGCTGTGCGCTGCTATGAGCGTTGCGGCTGGCGTCCGGACGGCACGGAGAGGCTCATGGACGTCGGCGGACACAACATCTGGGCGATCCGGTACCGAAAGCCCCTTGCGCCCGAGACAACCGCGACACCGCCCCGCCACGCCTCTTCGCATCGCACTGCCTCGGAAGATTTGGGGTCGACTGTCTAACTGAGCGAAAACGGCGAACCGCGTTGGTAGAAGCCGGTCACGAGCACCCCTCGGACGCGCGCACGCAGCGTTTGCCGGTACGCGCGCGGTAGGCCTCGGACGGCGACCGCTGCTACCGCCTGACATGGAGGCTGTTGCGGAAAGTCGGGCGAGGCGTTTCCGCGGAAATGTCGCCGGTCGGTCGCGATCAATGAGCGGCCGAGTAGGGCGCCCGGGACGCGCCGGCTCAGGCGGCCGCCGGCGCGTTGGTGGGCCGCCAGAGTTTGAGCAGGTTGTGGGCGGCGTTGGCCAGGCGCCATTCGGACCGGACGGCGGATCTGCCGCGGCGCAGGAAGCGGTCGATGCGCCGGTTGAACTTGGTGTCGGCGAAGATCGGCTCGATCATGGTCTGGCGTTTGGCGTAGAGCTCGCCGCCGGCGTCGCTGTCGAGGACTCGGCGCCTGAAACGCGTAGAGGCCGCCGTCCCAGCCGGGGCGCGCGCCGGCGCGTTTCTTGGCGTCGGGCAGGATGAGAACGCTGAGGCCCCCGGTGCCCAGGCGTTCCATCTGGACGTGATGCCCGTAGCCGGCGTCAGCGAGCACGACGTCGGGCGAGCGTTCGACGCCCGCATCTCACCTCGAAAACCGTGCTAACAGCCAGAGCTACTACGTCAAGCGACCGCACGGGCGCGTGGACGTCAGCAAGAGCGTACGGGTTGGAGGACCACCACAGTGAGGGGGACGAGGCCCCGGGGTGCGTGCGAAGGGGGAAGCCCACATCGAATTGATCACCTCAGCGACCCGGCCGCGCGGCCAGCGCGTCGTGCGGGGTCTCGGCGGGCCGGGCGGCCAGCAGCGCCTCGACGCTGGTACGGCAGCCCCCGCAGCCCGTCGTCGCTGCGGTGGCCCGGGCCACCTGCTCCATGCGCTCCAGGCCGCCCTGGCGTATCGCGCGCTCGATGCTCCCCCTGCTCACCCCGTGGCAGGTGCACACCGTCTCCTGCGCGGCGTCCTGCGCGGTGGGGGCGGCGGGCGGGGAGAAGGCGCCGTCCAGCAGGTCGACCGGCGCGGGACGCCCGTACTCGACCAGGGCCCGCAGGCGCCCGGCGTCGCGCAGGTCGCCATGCAGAGCGGCCAGCACGCGGCGGGGCAGATCGGCAAGCGGCTCAACGGCAAGGAGACCGGGCAGCCCTTCCGCTACACGGACAAGGGCAGCATGGCCACCATCTCCCGGTTCCGGGCGGTCGCGAGCATCGGCCCGCTCCACTTCGGCGGGTTCCTCGCCTGGACTGCCTGGCTGGTCGTCCACCTGCTGTTCCTCACCGCGTTCAA
>JAHWJE010000259.1 GCA_019348575.1 Actinomycetota bacterium
TGGTGCCACACGTCGGTCGCGAGCGTCTCGAAGCCGATCGGCGCCAGCAGCAGCGTGGCGGGCAGCTCCTTGAGCGCGTGCAGGAACACGAGCGCCGCGCCGCCGAGCACGCCGCTTGCGACGAGCGGCGTCGTGATCGTCCGCAGCACGGCGAGCGGGCTGCGGCCCAGGCCGCGCGCCGCCTCCTCCAGGCGGGGCGGCACCTGCAGCAGCGCGGCGCCGATCGGGCCGACCGCGAGCGGCAGGTAGTGGATCGCCAGCGCGAAGACGAGCACCGCGAGCGTCTGGTAGAGCGGCAGCGCCACGCGCGTCGTGAAGAACACCAGCGCGAGCGCCACCACGATCCCCGGCAGCGCGTAGCCGGCGTAGCCGACGCGCTCGACGATCCGCGTCACGCCGCTCGGGTAGCGCACGGCCAGCAGGGCGACGGCGATCGCCGCGAGGCTCGCCGCGAGCGCTGCGGCGGCGGCGGCCAGCAGCGAGTGCCAGCTGTTGGCCGCCAGCGCGCCGAGCTCGAGCCCGCTCGAGATCTGCTTCGTCGCCCAGTACAGCAGCACGCCGACCGGCAGCACGAGCGCGATCGCGGCGACGGCGGCGCAGAACCCGAGCGCCGGCCAGCGCCAGCGCCCGAGCCGCACCGGCTGCGCGGGGCGCTGCGTGCCCGGCGTCACGCGATGCAGCGCGCGCGCCGCGCGCACGCGCGCGTAGATCGCGAACAGCACGAGCATCACGATCACGAGCACCATGCCGAGCGCGGCCGCCTCCGTGCGCCCGAAGCCCGACTCGTAGGCGATGTAGATGTCGCGCGTGAACGAGTCGAAGCGCATGATCGACACCGCGCCGAAGTCGCTCAGGACGTACAGCGCGACGAGCACCCCGCCGGCGCCGATCGCGGGCGCGAGCTGCGGCAGCACGACGCTGCGAAACACCGCGCGCGGGCTGCGCCCCAGCACCCGCGCGGCCTCCTCGAGCGCGGGGTCCATCCGCTGCAGCGCAGCGCGCAGCGGGATCAGCACGAGCGGATAGGTGAAGAGCGTCAGCACGACGAACGCGCCGCTGAAGCCGTAGATCGACGGCAGGCGCTCGACGCCGAGCAGGCCTGCGAGCGCGCCGCGCGGCCCGAGCGCGGAGACGAACAGGTAGGCGCCGATGTAGCTCGGGATGACGAGCGGCAGCGTCAGCAGCGTCGCCCAGATCCGCCGCCCCGGCAGATCGGAGCGGACCGTCAGCCAGGCGAGCGGGACGGCGATCGCGATCGCCGCCGCGGTCACCGCGACCGCGAGCCCGAGGCTGCGCGTGATCAGGCCGACCGTGCGCTCGGTGAGCACCGCGTCGAGTGCGCGCCGCGCGTCGTCGAGGACGGCGAAGACGAGGTACAGCGCCGGCAGCGCGGCCGCCAGGCCGACGACGAGGCCGAGGCCGAGCAGCACGAGCGGCGGGCGCCGCGTACCGAACGCCCGCGCCGCCGGCGGCAGCCGGCGCCCGAGCGCGCGTCCAGCAGCCGCCGCGTCCACGCTGCTACAGCGCTCCGGTCTCCCGCATCAGCTCGAGCGTGCCCTGCAGGTCGCCGAGCTCGGCGAAGTCGACGTTCGGCGCCGGGATCTCGTCCAGCGGCGTGAGCTCCTTCGGCGCCCGCACGCCGGCGGCGAGCGGATACTCCTTCGAGCTCTCGGCGAAGTACCGCTGCGTCTGCTCGGAGAGCATCTGGCGCACGAACGCCAGCGCCTGCTGCCTGTCGTCGGACGACGCGAGCACGCCCACGCCGGCGGTGTTGACGAGCGAGCCGAGGTCCTGCGGCGGGAAGTGGACCTTGACGGGGTAGTCGGGATCCTCGGCCTGCGCCTCGGCGACGTAGTAGTGGTTGATCAGCCCGAGATCGATCTCGCCCTTGGCGATCGCGTCGCGGACCGGGATGTTCGAGTCGTAGACCTGGGCGTCGTTGGCGACCATGCCCTCCAGCCACTCTCGCGCGACGTCCTCGCCCTCGACGGCGCGCAGCGCGGTGACGTAGGCCTGCATCGACGCATTGCGCGGAGCCCAGCCGACGCGGCCCTTCCACTTCTCCTCGGTGAGCTCCAGCGGCGACTGGGGCAGCTCGGATCGCTTGACCTGCTCGCCGTAGGCGATCACGCGCGCGCGGCCGGTGACGCCGACCCAGGCACCGGTCTTCGAGCGGTAGCGCGGCGGCACCTTGGCGAGGATGTCCTGCGGCAGCTCGAGCAGCAGGCCCTTCTCGGCGACGGCGTTCAGCGAGCCCGCGTCCTGCGCGAAGAACACGTCGGCGGGCGTGCGCTGCCCTTCCTCGATCAGTGTCGCCGCGAGCGACGGGCTGTCGCCGTAGCGCGTCCTGACGTCGAAGCCCGAGGCGGTCTCGTACTGCTTCACGGCCGGGCTGAGGATCGGCGCGATGCGCCCGGAGTACAGCGTGATCGCCTTGTCGTCGCCCGAGGAGCCGCATGCCGCGACGCCGGCCAGCAGCGCGCCGAGCGCGGCGATCGGTGCAAGGCGTCGACGGATTAGCATGCGGTGCGCTCTCCTCCTCGGTTCGGTGCGGCTCGCGTAGCGGCGCAGCTTAGGGCAGCCTAACCGCCTGCGCCATGACCCCTTGCCGATTCATCTGCGCCCTCCTCGCCTGCGCCGCGCTCGCCGCCGCGTCGCTGCATCTCGCCGACGAGCCGGTCTACGACGCATGGGCGTGGCTCGTCTGGGGCCGCGAGCTGACGCAGCTCGGGCTCGATACGACGAGCGGGCCGTCGTGGAAGCCGCTGCCCGTCCTGCTCGCGGCGCCGCTGAGCCTGACCGGCGGGGCGGCTCCGGAGCTCTGGCTGGTGCTCGTCCGCACGGCGTTCCTGCTGTCGTTCGTGCTCGCCGCCGACCTCGCGCACCTGCTGACCGCGGGGCGGCCGCACGCGCTGCGGCTGGCCGCTGCGGGCTTCGCGATCGCCGTCCTCGCGCTGCTGTCCGACGACACGACGCCGTGGTCGCGCCAGGCCGCCGGCGGGATGTCCGAGCCGCTGCTGGTCGCGCTCGTCCTCGGCGCCGTGCGCGCCGCGCTCGGCGGCCACGCGCGGCTCGCGCTCGTGCTCGGCGCGCTGGCCGCGCTCGTGCGCCCGGAGGCGTGGCCGCTGCTGGCGCTCTACGGTGCGTGGTGCTGGCGCCGCGACCCGCGCACGCGGCAGCTCGTGGTGGTGCTGGCGCTCGGCGTGCCGGCCCTGTGGCTCGTCCCGGAGCTGTTCGGATCCGGCGGCGGCGGCGCCGGCCGCGCGCAGCGCGCAACCGGCGACCCGCGCGAGACGCTCGAGCGCGCCTTCGCGCTGCCGCTGGCGGTCGCGTGGCCGCTGGCGCTCGCCGCGCTGCTGCGCAGCCGCGTGGCGCGCGTGCTCGCCGCGGGCGCGCTCGGCTGGATCGCGATCGTCGCGGCGATGACGCTGATCGACTTCCCGGGCCTGTCGCGCTTCATGGCGCCGCCGGCGGCGATCGTCGGGGTGCTCGGCGGCGTCGGCCTCGCGACGCTGCTCGCCGACCTGCGCGCGAGACGAGCCGCGGGCCCGGCCGCCCTCGCCCTCGCCGTGGCGGCCTCGCTGGCGCTGATCGTCACCGTGCCCGCGCTGGGAGATCGCGCATCGCAGCTGGCGCAGGGCTGGCGCAGCTCGGCGCGGATCGCGCAGTCGCACGACCGGCTGCGCGCGCTCGTCGACAGCGCCGGAGG
>JAHWJE010000025.1 GCA_019348575.1 Actinomycetota bacterium
GCAAGCTGCTGCCCGCGCTCTACAACCTGGCCCACGAGGGCGCGCTGCCCGAGCGCTTCGGCCTGGTCGGCAGCGCCCGCACCGAGATGACCGACGACGAGTTCGCCGAGATGGCGATCCAGTCCGTGCGCGAGTTCTCGCGCCGGCCGCCCGACGAGAAGGTGCTCGCCAAGCTGTTCGCCGACACCCGCTACGTGACCGGCTCCTTCGACGACGACGAGGTCTACGCCGGCCTGAGCGACGCCCTCGACGAGCTCGACGAGGCGCTGGCGCCGCTCGGGCTCGTGTACCCCGTGTTCCCCGGCGAGTACAGCGCCAGCATCGGTGGCAACGTCGCCACGAACGCCGGCGGCATGCGGGCCGTGAAGTACGGCGTCACCCGCCACCAGGTCCTCGGTGTCGAAGCGGTGCTGCCCACGGGCGAGGTGATCCGCACCGGCGGCAAGCAGTACCGCGTCTCGGAGGGCCAGACCCTGCTGGTCGAGCGGCTGCCCGGCGACGCCGGCGCGACCGTGGACCTCCAGCCGCTGCTGTACGCCGGCGACGAGGCCGTCTTCGACGCCGACGGGCTCAAGCAGGTCTCAGTCACGGCGCGGATCGTCGGTCACGAGCGCGGCGAGAAGCTGCGCGTGTTCAAGTTCAAGCCCAAGCGCGGCTACAAGCGGACCACCGGCCATCGCCAGGAGCTCACGCGCCTGGAGATCACGGAAGTGAAGGGCTAACGAGATGGCACACAAGAAGGGCCTCGGCTCCTCGCGCAACGGGCGCGACTCCAACGCGCAGCGCCTCGGCGTCAAGACGTTCGCCGGCCAGACGGTCTCCGGCGGCGAGATCATCGTGCGCCAGCGCGGCACGCGCTTTCGCCCCGGTGAGGGCGTCGGCATCGGCAAGGACGACACCCTCTACGCGCGCTCGCCGGGCACCGTCGTGTTCGGGATGCAGCGCGGCAAGCGCGTCGTCTCGATCGCCCCGCCCGACGCCGAGTAGACCGATGTCGCCGCGGGACCTGGCCCGCGCGCTCGCCGGCGGTCGCATCACGATCGGCGCCGCCCTGCTCGCGGCGCCGCGGCTGTCGCTGGGGATGTGGATCGGCCGCGACGCCGCAGCCCCCGCGGTCGCCGCCGTCGGCCGCGCGCTGGGCATCCGCGAGGTCGTGCTCGGCGCGATGCTGCTGCACACGATCGACAGGCCGCAGGTCGCCGCGCGCTGGCTTCGCGCGGTGGCGGCGTGCGACGCCCTCGACCTCGTCGCGACGCTCGCCGGGTGGCGGGCGCTGCCGGCTCGCGGCCGGCCGCTGATCGTGGCGATGGCGGGCGCCGCCGCCGCCGGTCAGCTCTGGGCCGCGCGGGAGATGACGGATGGCGAGGCGCAGGAGCGGGCGGACGCGCCCGGCCAGGCCCCTTAGGCCTAGGCGGGGTGCTGCTCCAGCCAATCGCGCGCCGCGGCGCTCGCCTCCTGCGCGACCGCCGCCATGTTCGCGCCCGGCGGCGGGAGTGGGATGACGCCGAGCATGACGAGCGTGCGGATGATCGACTCGCGGGGGTTCATGGCGTTTGACCACGGCTCCGGAAACGGGTCGCCCAGCTTGGCCTTCGCAACCCATTCCACGAGCAGGCGCTCTCGGAGCGCCACCCGGGGCGGCTCGTCCATCGGCCTGACCGTCTCGCGCTGCTGGCGCTCCTCGTCCATCGCTCGATGGTGTCAGGTCCGCTGGCTGACGGGGCGGATGAGGATCTCGTTGACGTCGACGTGCGGCGGCTGCTGGACGGCGAAGAGAACCGCGCGGGCGATGTCGTCGGGCGCCAGCGCGTTGGCGACGGGGTTGTCGAAGAACGGCGTGTCGACCAGCCCGGGCTCGACCGACGTCACCCGCACGCCCGTCTCGTTGAGCTCCTGGCGCGCCGCTTCGGCCATCGCGGTGACGGCGTGCTTCGTCGCGCTGTAGAGCGAGCCCGACAGCGCACGGCGCCCGGCGACCGAGCTCGTCAGCAGCAGATGCCCGGTGGACTGCTTCAGCGCGGGGAGCGTGGCGCGGATCGTGAACGCGCAGCCGAGCACGTTCGTCAGCACCATGTCGCGCCAGTGCTCCGGCGTCTCCTCGAGAAAGCCGCGCGCGGCGCCGAAGCCGGCGTTGGCGAACGCGACGTCGATGCGGCCGAAGGCGTCCAGCGCGGCCTGCGCCATCGCCTCCTGCTGTGAGAAGTCCGTCACGTCGCAGGTGACCGCGATCGCGCGCGCCTCGCCGCCGAGCTCGTCGGCGAGCGCCGACAGCCTGTCGGTCGAGCGGGCGGCGAGCACGAGCCGGTAGCCGGCGCCGGAGGCGCGACGCGCGGTGGCGGCGCCGATCCCGCTCGAGGCGCCGGTGATCAGAAAGACGGGGTCTTCGGCCATGCATGCTCCTTCGATCGGCCAGCTTGGGGGCTACCTTGGTACCCCGTGCTCTACGACAAGGCGCGAATCTGGGTGCAGGCGGGAGCCGGCGGTGACGGCTGCCTGAGCTTCCGCCGCGAGGCGCACGTCCCGCACGGCGGCCCCGACGGCGGCGACGGCGGGCGCGGCGGCGACGTCGTCGCCGTCTGCGACGAGTCGCTGCGCGACCTGCAGTCCTTCAAGCGCAGAGCGCACTACAAGGCCAGGCGCGGAGGCCATGGCGAGGGCGGGCAGCGCCACGGCGCCGACGCTCCCGTGCTCGAGATCCGGCTGCCGCCGGGCACGCAGGTCACGTCATGGGACGCCAGCAGCCACGACCTCGTCGTTCCCGGCCAGCGCGTCGTCCTGGCCCGCGGCGGCTCCGGCGGCCGCGGCAACAAGCGCTTTGCGACATCCACGCGGCAGGCACCGCGGCTCGCCGAGAAGGGCCTGCCGGGCGAGGAGGGCTGGGTGCAGCTGCGCCTGAAGCTGCTCGCCGACGTCGGACTCGTGGGGTTGCCGAACGCCGGCAAGTCGTCGCTGCTCGCGCGCCTGACACGCGCTTCGCCGAAGGTCGCCGCCTATCCGTTCACGACGCTCGAGCCGGTGCTCGGCACGCTGCAGGGCGCCGAGCGCCAGCTCGTGATCGCCGACATCCCGGGGCTGATCGAGGGCGCGAGCGAGGGCGCGGGCCTCGGGCATGACTTCCTGGCCCACGTCGAGCGCACCCGCCTGCTCGTGCATGTCCTCGACCTCGCGCCGGTCGACGGCTCCGATCCCGTCGCCAATCACGCGACGATCGAGGCCGAGCTGCGCGCGCACGACCGCCGCCTCGCCGAGCTGCCGCGGCTGCTCGCGCTTTCAAAGGCCGATCTGGTGTCGGCGCAGGAAGCGCAGCGGGCCGCGCGCGAGTGGCGCGAGCGGCTCGGTCCCGGGGTGGCGGTCCACGTCACGTCGGCCGCGACCGGGCAGGGCCTGGAGGCGCTCTCGACAGAGCTCCTGCGCCGCGTGCCGCTGGCGGCGCCCGCGCGCGCGGAGGATGGGGGCGCCCTGGACGACGCGCCGCTCGCCGAGCACCGCGTGTTCCGGCCCGCCGGCGAGCGCGGCTT
This sequence comes from Actinomycetota bacterium, assembly GCA_019348575.1. The sequence goes on from JAHWJE010000025.1 coordinate 3,519, forward strand.
CACGCTGGTCGAGCGCACCGGCGCCGGCGTCTTCCGCGTCGAGGGCGAGGCGGTCGACCGGCTGATCGCACGCCACGACCTCGAGCACGAGGATGCCCTTCCCCACGTGGAGGCGCGACTGCGGTCCATGGGGGTCATCGCCGCGCTGGAGGAGGCCGGGTTCGAACCGGGCGACGACGTCGAGATCGCCGGCGTGCTGTTCGAGCTTCACCCCGGATAGCGCCGCGCGGCGCAACCTTCGCGGCTGTGGGGGTGTTGTCGCCCCCAAGGCGCGGGCAACGACCGGGGGAGGATTCTGTGCGGCAACGCAACGAGCACGACGAGGCAGCCAGCAAGGCGCGCAGCGGCCCGACCCTCTACCGTTCCCGCCCGATGAGGCTTCGAACGATCGCACTCGCCGCGCTGCTGCTCCTCACGCTGTCCGTGCCCGCGGCCCAGGCGTCACCCGACATGGTGTCGGTGATGATGGACGACGACCAGCTGCTGTACCGCAGCGACAAGATCCGTGGCCGGACGCTCGTGCAGATGCGCAAGCTCGGGGTGGACGTCGTGCGTGCGACCGTCCTGTGGAAGACCGTCGCCGAGGGCGCGTCGCTGACGAACAGGGAGATCAGGCAGCTGAAGAGCGACAAGCTCCGCAAGCGCGCCCGCGCGCAGCGCGCCCGCTTCAGGCCCAGGAACCCGCGGACCTATCCCACGCGCAACTGGGACCGCTACGACAACCTCGTCAAGGACGCCGCCAAGTTCGGCATGCGCGTCTACTTCACCGTCACCGGGCCGGGCCCGTCCTACGCGCATCGCAAGGCGCCGGCGAGCCAGCGCCGCAACGCCGGGACGTACAAGCCGATCCCGACCCGCTTCAGAGACTTCGTCGAGGCCGTCGGCCGCCGCTACTCGGGCAGGACGCGTGACGAGAACGGCATCCGCCGCCCGCTGCCGCGCGTCTCACTGTGGTCGATCTGGAACGAGCCCAACCAGCCGGGCTGGCTCACGCCGCAGTACGAGAAGCGTGACGGCCAGGTCGTGCCGGCCGCGCCGGCGCTGTATCGCAAGCTCTACCACGCGGGCGTGGAGGGCCTCAAGCGTGCACGCCACACGGTGACCGAGGACGGGATCTTCATCGGCGAGACGGCGCCGCTGGGGTCCAGCCAGACCGGGCCGCGCAACGGGATGCGACCGGTTCCGTTCCTGCGCGAGCTGCTCTGCCTGGCGCCCGATGGCACGACCTACGCAGGCCCCGACGCGGCGCGCCGCGACTGCGACGACTTCGCGCGCAACGGCCCGCTGCAGGCGACCGCGTACGCGCACCATCCCTACACGAAGAAGGTCGCGCCGACGAAGGCGACGGCCAACCCCGACGAGATCACGATCGCCAACATCGGCACGCTCGGCCCGCTGCTGGACACGCTGGCGATCCAGTCCGGGGGCAAGATCGCGGGCGGCCTCCCGATCCTCCTGACGGAGTTCGGCTACGAGTCCAACCCGCCCGACCCGCGCAACGGCATTCCCTATATGCGACAGGCGGAGTTCAACCAGCTCGGCGAGTTCCTCGCCTACAACGAGCCGCGCGTGCAGGCCATGACGCATTTCCTGTTGCGCGACGTCGCGCCGCTCAAGCAGTACCCGAAGGGCTCGCGGCTGTACTGGTTCACATACCAGTCCGGCCTCGTCACCAACGGCGGGCGCTCCAAGCCCGCCGCCTTCGCCTACGCGCTGCCGTTCGTCGTGTTCCCGTCCGGCGCGGGTGTCACCGGCTTCTGGGGGCAGCTGCGCTTCCGGCCCAACGGCGCGCAGGACATCGCGGTCGTGATGTGGCGCCCGAACGCGAAGTCGCCGTGGCAGCAGATCGGCGAACCGGCGGCGACCTCGCCGCGCGGCTACTTCACGGGAACGGTCCCGACGCCCGGGCCGGGCGGCGAGTACCGCGCGGTCTACGTCAACCCGGAGAACGGCAAGATCACCAACTCCTCGCTGCCGACCAAGCTCTAGCGGCAGCGCCTGAGCGCGCGCGCTCACGACATAAGCTGGGCGGCGCCGTGGCCCGCTACGTCATCAAGCTCGGATCGAGCATCGTCGCCGAGGACGACGGCGAGCTGCGCGCCTCGGTGATCGCGCGCATCTGCGCCGAGGCGGCGGCGCGCCACGCCGCGGGCGACGACGTCGTGCTCGTGACGAGCGGGGCGATCGCACGCGGCATGCGCGTCATGCAGCTGCCCGTGCGCCCGCGCGCGATCGAGGATCTGCAGGCGGCGAGCGCGGTCGGCCAGGGCAAGCTCTACCGCGTCTACGACGAGTTGCTGCGCGAGCACGCGATCACCTCGGCGCAGGTGCTGCTGACGTTCTTCGACATGAGCGCGCGCGCGCACTACCTCAACGCGCGACAGACGCTCGGCAAGCTGCTCGAGTGGCGCGTCATGCCGGTCATCAACGAGAACGACACGACGGCGACCGACGAGATCTCCTTCGGCGACAACGACTTCCTCGCCGCCCAGGTCGCGCTGCTCGTGGGCGCCGACCTGCTCGTGCTGCTGACCGACGTGGAGGGCCTCTACACGGCGAGCCCGCGCACCGACCCGAGCGCGGTGCTGGTCCCGCGCGTGACGGACTTCGAGGCGCTCTCGGCGCTGGCGATCGGCCACACGACGTCGCCGCTGGGGACCGGCGGCATGCGCTCGAAGGTCGTCGCCGCCGAGATGGCGACCGCCGGCGGGGTCGAGACCGTGATCTGCAGCGGGCTGCGCGAGGGGGCGCTCGGCGCGGCGCTGGACGGCGAGCAGGCCGGGACGCGCTTTGCGGCGCGCAAGACGCGCTACTCGTCGTTCAAGCTCTGGCTGAAGTACGCCAAGCCCTCGCAGGGCACGATCGTCGTCGACGCCGGCGCGGCGCGCGCGCTGCGCGACGGCGGCACGTCGCTGCTGCCCGTCGGCGTCACCGAGGTGCGCGGCTCGTTCGCCGCCGGCGACGCCGTGCAGGTCGCGCACGGGGCGATCGTGATCGGCAAGGGGATCTGCAACTACGCCGCCGACGAGCTCGTGAAGGTCAAGGGAATGAAGTCCGCGGCCGTGCGCGAGCTGATGCCGCGGGCGACCGACGAGGCGATCCATCGCGACTACTTCGTGCTCTCGTGAGCGCGCGGCTCTGATCTACCCTTCGGCGATGGCCATCGCCACCCGCACCGTCTCCGACGTCTGCCTGGCGGCGCGCGACGCGGCGCGCGCGCTCGCGGCGCTCGACACCGACACGAAGAACGCCGCGCTGCAGGCGATCGCCGCCGCGCTGATCGCGCGCAGCGACGAGATCCTGGAGGCCAACGCGCGCGACATGGAGGCGGGGCGCGCCAGCGGGCTCGACGCGGCGCTGCTCGACCGGCTCGCCCTCGATCCCGCGCGCATCGCCGTGATCGCGGCCGGCACGCGTGCGATCGCGGCGCTGCCGGACCCCGTCGGCGAGGTCGTCGAGGGCGCCCGGCTGCCCAACGGGCTGGACGTGCGCAAGCTGCGCGTGCCGTTCGGCGTCGTCGCCGTCGTCTACGAGGCGCGGCCGAACGTCACGATCGACGCCGCGTCGCTGTGCCTGAAGTCCGGCAACGCGGTCGTCCTGCGCGGCTCGTCGTCGGCCGCGCACTCGAACGCCGCCCTCGCGAGCATCGCGGCGGACGCGGCGGCCGCCGCGGGCGTCCCCGACGGCGCGGTCGGGCTCGTCGCCGGCGGCGGCCGGGAGGAGCTCGCCGAGCTCGCCACGCAGGACGGGGTCGTCGACCTGATCTTCCCGCGCGGCGGCGAAGGGCTGAAGGCGGCGCTGAAGGCCGTCGCGACCGTTCCGGTGATCTACGCCGCGTCGGGCAACTGTCACGTGTACGTCGACGCCAGCGCAGACCTCGACGCCGCCGAGGCGATCATCCTCAACGCCAAGGTCCAGCGGCCCGGCGTCTGCAACGCCGCCGAGACGCTGCTCGTGCACGCCGGCGCCGCGCCGGCGTTCCTGCCGCGGGCGCTCGCGGCGCTGCGCGAGGCCGGCGTCGAGCTGCGCGTCGACGGGCGCGCACGCGCCCTGGCGGGCAGCGCGCTCGCGCCGTCGCTGCAGGACGCGACCGACGAGGACTGGGACACGGAGTTCCTCGCGCCGGTGCTCGCCGTGCGCGTCGTGGACTGCATCGACGAGGCGATCGAGCACGTCGACCGGCACGGCTCGGGCCACTCCGAGGCGATCGTGACGAACGACGCGCGCTCGGCAAGGCTGTTCGAGCGCGGCGTGGACGCGGCGTGCGTATACGTCAACGCGTCGACGCGCTTCACCGACGGCGGCGAGTTCGGGATGGGCGCCGAGATCGGCAACTCCACGCAGAAGCTCCACGCGCGCGGGCCGATCGGCCTGCGCGAGCTGTGCACGTTCAAGTACGTCGTCGTCGGCGACGGCCACGTGCGCCCGTAGCGCGCGGTGGCGCGGATCGGGATCCTCGGCGGGTCGTTCAACCCGCCCCACCTCGCTCACCTCGTCTGCGCGTCGGAGGCGGCGGCGCAGCTTCAGCTCGACCGCGTGCTGCTCACGCCGGTCGCAGCGCCGCCGCACAAGGATGCCGAGCGCGATCCCGGCCCGCGGGAACGGCTGAGGCTGTGCCGCCTTGCGATCGGCGGCGACGAGCGGCTCGACGTGTGCGATCTGGAGGTGCTGCGAGGCGGGCCGTCGTACACGATCGATACGCTGAGGGAGCTTCATGCGCGCACGCCGGAGGATCACCTGACCTTCATCGTCGGGGGCGACATCGCCCTCGGACTGCCGAGCTGGCACGAGCCCGAGGCGGTCCTCGGTCTCGCACGGCTCGCGGTGGCGGAGCGCTCGGGGGCCGGCCGCGGGGACGTCGCGGCGCGGCTGAGCGAGCGCTTCCCGGACGCGCCGCCGCCGGCGTTCTTCGACATGCCGCGCCTGGACATCTCCTCGTCTCAGATCCGGCGCCGGATCGAGCAGGGGCGCCCGATCCGCTACCTCGTACCTGATCCCGTTGCCGAGCACATCACTCGGGAAAGGCTCTACCGATGACGCCACAACAGCTCGCAGAGACGATCGCCGCCCAGGCCGCCGACAAGAAGGCGATCGACGTCGTCGAGCTCGACGTGCGCGGCGTGCTGAGCTACACCGACTTCTTTCTCGTCTGCTCGGGGAACACGGCGCGTCAGACGAAGGCGATCCACGACGGGATCCATCAGACGCTCAAGGACGAGCACGGAGTCCTGCCGCGGCGCGTGGAGGGCGTCGGCGAGGCGCGCTGGATCCTGATGGACTACCTCGACGTCGTCGTCCACATCTTCACGCCCGAGGCGCGCGACTTCTACCGGCTCGAGCAGCTGTGGGGCGAGGTCCCGGCGCGGGCGATGGAGCCCGCCGAGGCGTAGCTACCGCCCCGACGAGAGAGCCTCGGCCGCGACGCGCAGGTCCTCGGTCAGCAGCTCGCGCTGGCTCTGGCGCGACTCGCTGTCGGAGCCGCGCAGGATCGCCGACGGGTGGATCGTCGCGATCACGAGCGGAGCGAGGTCGGACTCCAGCGGCCGCCCGCGCTGCGCCATCAACCGAAACGCGCTGCCGAACAGCGTCTTGGCGGCGGTGGCGCCGAGGACCACGAGCGCCGCGGGCCGCACGACGTCGAGCTCCGCGCGCAGCCATGGCCGGCAGGCCTTGACCTGCGCGGCGCTCGGCTTCTGGTGGATGCGCCGCTTGCCGCGCTGCTCGAACTTGAAGTGCTTGACGGCGTTCGTGACGTAGACCTCGCTGCGCTCGATCCCCACCGCGTGCAGCGCCTTGTCGAGCTCGCGCCCCGCCGGGCCGACGAACGGGTGCCCCTCGCGATCCTCGCGATCGCCCGGGACCTCGCCGACGAGGACCATCGGCGCGTCCTCGGGGCCCTCGCCGAAGACCGTCTGCGTGGCGGGCTCCCAGAGGTCGCAGCCGCGGCAGTGCCGGGCAGCTTCGCGCAGCGCCTCGAGGTCGAGCTGCTCGGGGAAGAAGTCGCTTGCGTCGAGCGCCATGCGCAGACGCGTTCCCGCTCGCGGCGGTCGCCAACCGGCGTGGGGAGCGCGCCGACACGATCCAGGCGAGGGAGTGGAGCTGAGGGGGCTCGAACCCCTGACCTTCGCGCTGCCAGCGCGACGCTCTCCCAGCTGAGCTACAGCCCCAGGTTGCTCGTGGATCTTAGCGTCGCCTGCGCGGCATGAACTCCGGGACGTCGGGCTGCACCGAGGCCGCGCCGGGCGCCGGTGGCGGCCGGCCGTCGTGTACGGAGGGCGCCGCTCGATCCGGATCGGCGCGATCCAGCCGCGCCGACAGCTCGGAGTGCGCGTCGCGGACGTCGCGCAGCAGGCGCTCGGCGTTGACGCGCAGCGAGTCCGACAGCTCGCGCAGGTGGCCGCTCAGCGTCTCGCCCTCGCGCAACACGTCGCGCGCGACGGCGCGCGCCTCGGCGATCAGCTCGCGCGCCCGCGCCTGTGCCTGATGGCGCGCCTCCAAGGCTGACTCGGCCGCCTCGCTGCGCAGCTCCTCGGCGGCCGCGACGGCCTCGGCGCGCAGCTCGTCGGCCTCCTCGTCGGCGGCCCGCACGCGCAGCTCCGCCGCGCGCTCGGCCTCCGCGATCCGCTCGGCGGCGCGTGCCTCGGCAGTGGCGCGCAGCTCCTCGGCCGCCCGCTCGGCGGCCTGCACGATCTGCTCGACGTGGCGCGCCGCGGACCCAGCACCGTCGGAAGCTCGCTGCTGCGCCATGACCCACGATGGTAGG
>JAHWJE010000260.1 GCA_019348575.1 Actinomycetota bacterium
CGAAGCCATGGGGGGGCGGCTCGTCGTCGACACGATGAACGGCGAGGGGACGACATTCTGGATCGAGCTACGCGCCGCTGACGAAGTTCAGATCGACCCGCACGAAACTTTGAACGAGCGCGACGAGCAGACGTCTGCCGACGTGACGACCGTCACGATGACGCGACGCGTGCTCTACGTGGAGGACAACCTCGCGAACCTCCGGTTGATCGAACGCCTATTGGTCGGCAGAAGCGACGTAGAAGTCTTCTCAGCGATGTCCGGCGAGGTAGGACTCGACCTAGCGCGTAAGCACCTCCCCGACGTGGTTCTTCTGGATCTAGGTCTCCCAGACCTGCGCGGCGACGAAGTCCTCGCCCTCCTCCAGCGCCGCGATCGCCGCGCGCTGCATGAAGGCGGCGACGCCGGACGTGGAATACTGGATGAGGTTCTCCAGCACGTCGCCCAGCGCCGGCGGCGCGGCCTCGCGGATGCCCTCCTTGACCTTCGCCGCGAGCGCGCGGAGGTGGAAGTTGCAGGGCATCGTCTCGATCCAGGTCGATGCGACCCCGATGATCGGCTTGCTCAGCGCCTCGGCGTCGAAGCCGATGCCGTGCAGGTAGGCGCGCGCGGGCGCACGCGCCGGCCCGTCTGTGAGGGCGCGCGAGTTGTGCTTTGGGTCGAGCTTGCCGTTCGTGGTCACGGAGCGTGCACACTGCCCGCGCCGCGGCGCTGGTCGCGTAGCCGTGACTGCTCCCACTGCCCCAGCCGCCACAGGTCGCGCTTGAGCTGCTTGGGGTCGACCTGGCGCCCCGGCAGGTGCATGTTCGCCGTCGCGATGATGCGCCGTTCGTCACCGGTCAGCGCCATCCACTTCGCAAGGACGTCGTCGGAGTCCGGCAAGCGCGCCGAGCCGTAGGGCCGCGTCTCGTCGGGGAACGTCACGCAGTACTCGCTCAGCAGCCGACGGGTCTGCGGCAGGTACGCCACGATCGGCTTGTGCGGGTAGATGAGGTAGGCGTAGGCCGCGCCGCCTACGTCGCGCTCGCCGGCGGGGCCTTCCGAGAGCCCGCCCCAGACCCGGATGAAGCCCAGGTCGCTGTACATCGCCCACTCCTCCTCGTTGACGCACGAGCGCAGCAGGGCGCGCGCGCGCTGCTCGGCGCGGCGCTCGCGGCCGGGGTCGTAGCCTTCGATCTCGATCCGCGCGCGGCGCGCGCGCCAGCGGGAGATCTTCTCTTCCGCGACCGGCCAGCCGACCTCCCACAGCAGCACGAGGACGACGATCACGCTGGCGCTTATGGCAAGCAGCATGGGCTCGCCCTACCGCCCGCCCGCGGCGCGCGGAAAGAAGATGACGCGATCGGCGTCCCGCGGGACGTCGTCGAAGCTCGACACCATCCGTGCCTGCCGGCGCCCACCGGCAGCCGCCTGCGGGACGGCTGCCCACATGCCCGCCTCGAGCTGCGCGCGAAACGCCTCGACGAGCTCGTGGTGTTCCTCCGGGAGATCGACGTCTCCCTCCGCGATGAGGATCTCCCCATGACCAGGCTTCATCCGAAGGAACCGCACAGCGGCGGATTATGGCAAAGCGCAAGCGTTCGCAGGAAGGGCTCGCGCGGCGGAGATCACTCCCGTCGCGCGAGCCCGAAGACGTCGACCGGCCCGGCGCCCGCGCCGAGCGCGCGCAACCCGTCCGCGACCGCGGCTCCCGCCAGCGCGCGCGCGTGGCGCGCGGCCGTGAGCGGATCGTCGCCGAGCGCCAACCGCGCGGCCAGCGTCGACGAGTGCGTGCACCCCGAGCCATGCGCTGCACCGTCGCGATGGCGCTCGCCCGGCAGCTCGGTGAGCGTCGTGCCGTCGAAGAAGAGGTCTGTGGCCGCCTCGCGGTGACCGCCGGTGACGACGACGTTGCTCGGCCCAAGCGCGTGGAGCGCGCGAACGAGCTCGATTCCGTCAAGCTCGTCGGCATTCGCGAGCACCCGCGCCTCGGCGAGGTTCGGCGTGATGACCGTCGCCCGCGCGACGATCAGCGTGCGCAGCGCGTCGGCGGCCTGCGGCGCGAGCAGGCGTGCGCCCGACTCGGCGATCATCACGGGGTCGTGGACGATCGGGGTCGCGGGCGGCAGCTCGTCGAGCGCCGCCGCTACAGCCTCGATCGTGGCGACGTCGCCGAGCATCCCGATCTTGACCGCATCCACCCCCAGGTCCTGGGCGACCGCGCGGATCTGGCCGACGATGATCTGCGGATCGACGGGCTGGACCGCGGAGACCGCGACCGTGTTCTGCACCGTGATCGCGGTGATCGCCGTCGCCCCGTGCACCCCGGTCCGCGCGAAGGCCTTCACGTCCGCCTGGATCCCCGCGCCGCCACCGGAGTCCGACCCGGCGATCGAGAGCGCGACGGGGACCCGACGGGCAGCCATGGCGTCGAGGATAGGGCCGATCAGCCGAGGCGCACATAGTGCCCTCCCGGCCCTCTGCGCAGGAAGCCCAGCAGCTCCAGCTCGGTGAGCGCCGCGATCGCATGCTGCGCCTCGGCCGGCGTGGCGGCCAGCGACGAGACGGTGTTGCGACCTTCCTCGACGCGCCTCAGCAGCGCGCGCAACGGCGGTGCGAGGTCATCCGGACGGCGCCCGGCGAGCGCCGTCGCGACGCCGATCCCGAGCGCCTCGTCGAGCGCGTCCTGCGCGTCGCGGATGACGACGGCGCCGTCGCGCAGCAGCGCGTTGGACCCCGCGCAGCGCTCCCCGGTGACCGGGCCGGGAACTGCTCCCACCGCGCGCCCGAGCTCCTGTGCGAGGTCGGCCGTGATCAGCGATCCAGACCGTTGCGTCGCCTCGACGACGATCGTCATCGACGCGAGGCCCGCGATGATCCGGTTGCGCGCCGGAAAGCACCAGCGAAACGGCTTGAAGCCGGGCGGCATCTCGGAGATCGCCGCCTGCGTGCGCACGAGCTCGCGGTGCAGGCTGCGCTTGCTGGCGGGGTACGCCACGTCGGCCCCGCCGGCGAGCACGGTGATCGTCGGGCCGCCGACCTCGAGCGCTCCCGCGTGGGCAGCCGCATCGATCCCCAGCGCCATTCCGCTGATCACCGTCATCTTCACCGGCGGCGCGTTCCTGGGCGCCACCGCGGGGCGGCCTCCGACCGGCGCCTCGGCGACCCTGGCCTTCTGGAACGACGGGGCCGCCGGCCAGTTCGTCGCAGCCGGTGTCCGGGCACCGACACCCGGCTCGCGCTCAATCCAGCTGCCCGGCACCGACTGGACCGTGCGCGCGATGATCGACAGCGGCCGTCAGGGAACCGTGGCGCGCGGGGAGAACACGACCGTCGCGATGGACCTGACGTCCCTGCAGCTGGGCGGCGTCGCGTGTGGCGGCGGCCTGCTGCCAGGCGCCGAGGCTCGGGGGGTTGAGCTGGGCGCGGGCGAGGCGGGCGACGGGCTGCGCGGCGACGGGGAGCCCAAGCCCGCTCATCGCGATCAAGAGCGCCCCGAGCAGCGCCCGCCTCTTCATCTCCACAGGATTCGACGGGATCCGATGCGCGCCTGCTCCAGAAAGCCCGCGCCGGATGTGGCGGGAACTTCGGGTCGATCCGCCGGGAGCGCTGATCGGGAGACTCTCGCGCGTAGAGGGGTGTCCGCCTCCAGGGTTCCACCGGTCGCCCTGAGCCGCAACCTTCTGGTCTTGGAGACGTTGAGAAGATAGGGGTTCTGGCTGAC
>JAHWJE010000261.1 GCA_019348575.1 Actinomycetota bacterium
GATGGGGCTGCGGACGGTCCTGCTCACCGGCGACAACGCGACGACGGCGCGCGCCGTCGGCGAGCGGATCGGCGTCGACGACGTAATCGCGGAGGTGCTGCCCGGCGAGAAGGCCGATGTCGTGCGGCGCCTGCAGGCCGAAGGCCGCGTCGTGACGATGGTCGGCGACGGCGTCAACGACGCGCCCGCGCTCGCGCAGGCCGACCTCGGCATGGCGATCGGCACGGGCACCGACGTGGCGATGGAGGCCTCCGACATCACGCTCGTCAGCGGCGACCTGCGCGCGGCAGGCGACGCGCTGCGCCTCTCGCGGCGCACGCTGCGGACGATCAAGCTCAACCTCTTCTGGGCGTTCGCCTACAACGTCGCCGCGCTGCCGCTCGCCGCGGCGGGGCTGCTGAACCCGATGATCGCCGGGGTCGCGATGGCTGCCTCGAGCGTGTTCGTCGTCGTCAACTCGCTGCGCCTGCGGGGATTCCGGGCGCGCCGCGACGCCGACGCGACCGGCGCGACTGCTGCGGTCAGCCCTCCTGGCGCCCGCGCGTCTGCGCCTGCCTGACGGCGAGCTGCGTCACCGCGGCGCCGACCCAGGCCGCTTCCCAGATCTGCAGCTGCTGCTGCAGGTCGGCCATGTAGCGCGGGTCGGCGTCGAGCCCGACGGCGACCGCGAGCTCGTGCTCGATGCGCAGCAGCTCAAGGCGCTCGCGGGCAGCGGCGGGGTCGTCGCACTCCACACGAGCGTCATGCACTCTCGTCCGCTTGGCCAAACCCTCGCTCACGAGCGTGGCGTGATCGCCATACTGCGCTGGGTGTCGCGCGGTCGTTCGCTGCTCCTCGGGTTCCTGGCCATCATCGCGGCGGCGGTCGCGCTGTCGGCGTGCGGTGAGTCAGAGCGTTCCTCCGGCGCGTCCGGCGCGACGGCGGACGCGGTCGTCGAGCCGCTGCCGACGCGCAGGACGCGCGCGCGCGCCGTCGAGCCCGTCGCCGGCGAGAGCGCCGATTACGGCGCCCTGCCGAGCGATCAGGCGGCCTCCGCCGACACGCCGACGCCGACCGGCGCCTCCGCCCCCCTGGGCGGGCGCAAGCAGGGCAGCGGCCCGACGCGCGACGCCGCGATCTCCAAGGCCGAGGTCCTGAAGAACGGCATCGCGCTGCCGCCGATCGAGGCGCCCGACGAGGTGCGCAGCATCATCCAGGCCGGAAACCAGATCGCTCGCACGCCGTATCTGTGGGGCGGCGGACACGGCAGGTGGCTCGACAAGGGCTATGACTGCTCGGGCTCGGTCTCCTACGCGCTCGCCGCCGCCGGGCTCCTCTCGGGCCCGCTGGACTCGGGCCGGCTGATGGGCTGGGGCAAGCCCGGCAAGGGAAAGTGGGTGACGATCTACACGAACCCCGGCCACGTGTTCCTGGTCGTCGCCGGCGTGCGCTTCGACACGAGCGGGACCCGCAAGACGGGCTCGCGCTGGCAACCTGACCTCCGGCCGCTCGGCGGGTACGTCGTTCGCCACCCCCCCGGTCTGTAGTTAGACTTCCGCGCCTGCGATGACGATGCCGACATTCGATCTGCGGGTCGTTCGCGACGGCCGCTCGCTGCACATCGTGCCGTGCGGCGAGCTGGACATCGCCACCACGCCGGAGCTCGAGCAGGTGCTCGACGAGGCCGCCGCAGATGGAGTGACGGAGATCGTGCTCGACCTGCGCGAGCTGACGTTCATGGACTCCACCGGGCTGCGCGCGCTCGCCCAGGCGAACTGGCGCGCCGAGGAGTCGGGCGTCGCCCTGTCGATCATCCGCGGATCGCCGCAGATCGAGCGCGTGCTCGAGATCTCGGGGCTTCAAGCGCTGCTGCCGCTCGTCGACGCGCCGGCGCGACAGTAGCGGCGCCGGGCGCCGGCGCCGGCGTCAGCGCTTGAAGCCGGCCAGCTTGGACTTGAAGGTGTAGAACACCGGCCGCGGCGTGCCGTCGGGGTCGACGAGGCCCGCGTCGAAGCGGCAGCTCCTCCCGCAGCCGTAGCTCTCGTTCTCGATGCCGAAGAAGTTGTAGGAGTACACGCGCTGCACGCCGCGCGAGCGGTAGCGCTTGGCGTACGTGAACATGTTCTTGATCCGCGACGCCTGGCGGGACTCGGAGTACGGGAACGAGCGCCCGAAGCTCGCCAGCGCGCCGGTCTCCGTGAACCAGAACTTCGTGCGCTTGTTGTAGCGGCGCACGGTGTTGATGATCTTCGAGGTCCCGCGCGAGCGGCTGCGGTTGACGTCGGAGTAGTTGTGGATCCCGACCACCGTCAGCCGTTTGCGCCAGCGCGAGTTCAAGCGCGAGTAGAAGCTGCGGATGTAGCGGTCCGCGCCGCGCTGGTCGAGGACGTCGAGCCCGACGACGTTGCACGACCGGCAGCGCCGCTTCACGGCGGAGTACATGCTCTTGTAGTACGACACCGCGTTGCCGACGCGGTTCCACGTCTCCTGGGTCTTGTGGTTGACCTCGTTCCAGGCGCCGAAGTCGCGCACGCCGAGCTTGCGGAAGTAGCGCACGATCCGCCCGGCGTTGCGGCGGTACTTCTTCGCGGACACGACGCGGCCGCGCTTGGGGCGCAGGTCGGTGGTCGAGATGTGCAGCAGCGTGGACACCTTCGCGCGACGCGCTGCCTTGACGAAGGCACGCGCCTTGGCACGCTCGGCCCTGTCCTGCATGACGTCCGAGGGCACGAAGTAGCGCGTGCGCTTGATCTTGAGCTCCTTGAAGTACGGCGAGTCGAACATCGTCGGGCTCTGGTCGGCGACGCCGACGCGCACCGAGCTGCGCGCGGAGGCAGGCGAGGCCGGAAGCAGGACGATCAGGGCGAGGAACGCGAAGAGCAGGAGTCGTGGCATACGACTATCAACCTAGCCCGGGACCGAAGGTTGCGGCTCGGCGCGATCGTCGAGCCGGAAGCGCCGCGCCAGGGCGTCGCCGTCGCCGGGGTCGATCTGGACGAGGTCGGCCGCGCGCGGCTGGAACGCGGGCAGCCGTGTGTACGTGACGCGGGCCAGCCCGATGTCGCCGTCGGCCTCGGCGAGCTTGCCGGTCCCGCCGCCCCCGACCGAGCCGGGGTTGAGCAGCGTGAGGTTCTCGATCTGCTCGAGGGACTGCTCGTGCGTGTGTCCCTGGACGAGCAGCAGCGGGGTGGTCGGCGGCGAGTCCCTGAGCGTCTCGAGCGCCGCCCGCGCGAGGGGGGCCTTCGGTTCTCCGGCGCCGAGGTGCGCCGGCGGGACCCGCGGCCGGGCGCGATCGTCCGGCAAGACGACCTGGTGGCGGACGTTCGCGAGCTGCTGCCAACCGGTGCAGGCGGCACGGTCGAGGTCGCGACAGATGCGGTCGAACCGGCGACGACCGAGGAGGACGTCGACGCCGTTTTGGAACGTGCTGAGCGCGCGCTGTCCGCGCCCGTGAGATTCACGCGCAGCGGTCACTCGGCCACCCTCGATCCCGAGGCCATCGGCGGCGTCCTCGTCACGAGGATCAAAGACGATAACGAGATCGTCCTGCGCGCCAAACCCGACGCGGTGTGGGAGGCGTTCGGCGAGTCCACGATCGAAGCGTTCGAACAGGATCCGGAGTCTGCGAGGTTCGAGATCAGCGGGGGGTCGATCGAGCTCATCGAGGGTCGCGAGGGCTTCGAGTACCACCCCGGCAAGGCCGCACGTCAACTGGTGGAGGTGG
>JAHWJE010000262.1 GCA_019348575.1 Actinomycetota bacterium
TCGGTCGCCGGCGACGCGTGCCTCGATCGCGGCGCGGATCTGTTCGCGGCCCGCCTCGACCTCGACCTCCTCGACAAGTGGTGGGTGCAGGCGAAGGCGGGACGGTGCTCGGCGGCGCCAGGTTCCCGCGCGTGAGCCGGGGGGTACTGTGGCGGCGTGGCGGTCGACGTCGACGCGATCTTGCGCCCGTGGTTCGACGCGCTCATGGAGCAGGCCGGCCACCCGGTGCTGTTCGACGCGCACACGCACATCGGGCAGAACGATCCCGACAGCTTCCGCCAGACGGCCGCCGAGCTTCTTGCCGGCCTCGACAGCGCCGGCGCTCGTGGGCTCGTCTTCCCGATGCACGAGCCCGACGGCTACGCCGCGGCCAACGACGCGGTCCTCGAAGCGGTCGCGCGGTCAGATGGCCGGCTCGTCGCGCTGTCCAGGGTGCAGCCGCGGGCGGCGGGCGCGCTCGAGGAGGCGCGGCGGTGCCTGGACCGCGGCGCCGCCGGGATCAAGCTGCACCCGCGCGCCGAGGCGTTCGGCATGGACGAGCCCGTCGTGCGCGACCTCGTGGCGCTCGCCGACGAGCGCAAGGCGGTCGTGCTCGTGCACGCCGGGCGCGGCATCCCGGCGCTCGGCGCCAACACGATCAGGTACTCCGAGCAGTTCCCCGGCGCGCGCCTGATCCTCGCGCACTGCGCGATCTCCGACCTCGCCTGGCTGGCGCGCGAGCTTCCCGCCCACCCCAACGTGTACGTCGACACGGCGTGGTGGCACCCGGCCGACATCCTGACCGTCTTCTGTCTCGCGCCGCCGGGACAGGTGCTGTGGGCCAGCGACTCGCCGTACGGCCAGCCGCTCGCGAGCGCGATCCACTCGTTGCGCTGCGCGCTCGAGGCCGGCCTGACCGACGAGCAGATCGCGGGTGCGTTCGGCGGTCAGGTGCAGCGGCTCGTCACGGGCCGGGATCCGCTCGACCTCGGTCCGCCGCCCGGCCCCGCCGCGCCGCTCGACCCGCTCCTGGAGCGCGTCGTCGCGCACCTGACGACCGCCATGGGCCGCGCGTTCGCCGGCGCCGACGCGACCGAGTCGCTCGGCCTTGCCCGCCTCTCGGCGGGCGTCGGAGATGAGCATCCGCACGCCGACGTCTTCGCGACGATCCTCTGGCTGCTCGACCTCTTCGAGGAGCACCTGGCCGCGCCGCCGCCGGGGCGCGCCTTCCCGGAAGCCGGCCGCTTCGTCGTGGCCGCGCTCGTGCTCGCCCGCACGCCCCGGGCGGCGCTGCCGCCCCTTCCCGCGGGCGCGGGCAGCGCCAGTCACGAGCACGCCGAGCGCGGCGCGGCGCGGTCCTGACGCCGGCGGCTCCCGCGCCCGGACGCGGTTGGGCGCGGTCCGGATCGGGAACTACCGGCCGCCGTGGCCATCGATCATGACATCGGCGAGAGCAGACCCGAGCCAGAGGACCCGCCCGAGCCGCACGAGATGTTCGCGCGCACGCGCGCGGAGGGCAGGCGCCGTCTCACGCGGTCCAAGCTCGAGCTGACGTCGACCTCCCTGGTCGCGGGCTTCGACGTCGTCTTCGGCGTCATCGCCCTGGCCGCTGCGACCGCTGCGATCACGCCGCGGTTCGGGCCCAGCGCGGGTCACTTCGTCGGCTCGCTGTTCTTCGGGATCGCCTTCATCTTCATCGTCGTCGGACGATCGGAGCTGTTCACCGAGAACTTCCTGGTGCCGATCACAGCCCTGCGCCGGGGAAGGCTCTCGAAGGTCAAGCTCGCGGAGCTGTGGACGATCTCGCCGGTCATGAACCTCGTCGGCGGAACCGCCCTGATCCTGATCGTCAGCTCCAAGGGCGTCCTGCCGGAGGGCGCCGCGCCGGCGCTCGTCGAGGTCGCCGAGACGATCGGCGATCTCAGCCTCTGGAGCGCGTTTCTGAGCGCCATCGTCGGCGGGGCGCTGATCACCGTGATGACCTGGATGGTGGAAGGCGTCGGCACCACCGGCGGGCGGATCGTGGTGGCGTGGATCGCCGGTGTGCTGCTCGCGCTGCTGTCGCTCAACCACGTCATCGTCGTGACGCTCGAGCTGATCTTCGGCATCCGCTTCGGCGCGGACATCACCGGCGGCGACGTCGCGCTGAACTTCGTCGTCGCCGCCGTCGGCAACCTGATCGGCGGGGTGCTGTTCGTGACGCTGACGCGCACGAGCCAGGCGATCGGCTCGGCCTCCAAGAACAACGACGACGGTTCGAACAAGAACGACGGTTCGAGGTAGCGAGCGAGACCTCCGCCCGGGGCAGCAGCCAGCGCAGGGAGCGCGGAGGGAGGACTGACGGCGCCGCTCGGCGCCCCGCCTCAGCCGCGCGAGCGCCCGCCGACGCCCGTCAGCAGCTCGCGAACACGCAGCGGCCCGGCGCCACCGGGCTCGAGCGGCGGCGTATCCAGGCCGTCGCCGCGCCGCATCCCGTCGAGCAACTCGAGCAGCGCCTCGCCGGACGTGCGCGTGGGGCTCCAGCCGAGCTCGCTGCGCGCGCGCGTGCTGTCCATCAGGGGTACGCCGAGGGCGAGGTCGACCCAGCCTGACGGCGTCGGCTGGAGGCGCAGCTTCCACGCCGCGTCGACCGCGAACCGCAGCGCCCTCTCCGGCACCGGGACCGGGCGCGCGTCGAGCAGCCGCCCCAGCTCGGGCGGGTCGAGCACCGGCTCGGCCGCGACGTTGAACGCGCCGCGCGCCTCGCCCATGATCGCGAGCCTGTAGGCCTCGCCGACGTCGAGCGAGTGCACGGCCTGAAACCGCAGCCGGTCGAGCGCGGGCACGATCGGGATCAGCCGGCGGCGCAGCAGCGACGTGGGAAGCAGCGGCCCGGCGAACAGCCGCCGGATCCCGGAAGCAGCGTCCCCCTTGAAGATCAGCCCGGGCCGCAGGCGCACGACGCGGATGTTCTGGTGCGCGCGCTCGAAGCTGTCGAGGATCGTCTCGACGGCTGCCTTGTCGCGCGAGTAGAACGACGTGGGGATGCCGTCCGTGGGCCAGCTCTCGTCGACGCGCCGGTCCTTCGGCCCCGGTGAGTAGGCGCCGACCGACGAGGCGTAGACGAGGGCCGACGCGCCCGCCGCCGCGGCCGCCTCGAACACCCGTCGCGATCCCTCGACGTTGACCGGCCGCGTCACGTCGCGATCGTGCGAGGGCTGGATCAGCCACGCGAGGTGCACCACGACGTCGGCCCCGCGGAACGCGTCGCTGAGGTCGTCGCGCGCGACGTCGGCGCAGACCCAGCGCGTGCGCGCAAACGACAGTCCCGGGCGCCGGCGCGCGATCCCCACGATCTCGTCGACCGCGTCGTCGGCGCTGAGCGCGGGGAGCAGGCTCGTGCCGACGTTGCCCGTCGCACCGGTGACCGCGACCCGCATCAGGCGCCCGGGAGCGGCGGCGTGTCGTCCTGGGCCGCGACCGCGCCGCGCCGGCCGCCGGTCGATCTCATCGCGCGCACGGCGTTCGCCATCGCCGCCTGCATCGCGCGCCGCTGCGCACCCGCCTTCGGCGAGGCCAGGCTGCGAGCGCCGCGCGGGCGCAGCGGCTGCGGGGCGGGCGGCGAAGGTTCGATCACGCTGGCGCAGTACCCGTGCCGCGAGGGCGAGAACCAGATCTTCGGCCCCGGCGCAGCGCCGCTCGAGCGCGCCGGGACATGGCTCATCGCGGGCATGGCCCGAG
>JAHWJE010000263.1 GCA_019348575.1 Actinomycetota bacterium
AAACTCGGTTCCACGTCGTGGAAGGCCGCCTGAGCCACAGCCGGCTCGCTCCGCTCCTGCAGAACCTCGCCGCCGCAGTCACCTGGGGTGCCTGGGGAGCTCCCGCCGGCGGGCTCGAGGTTCCCGAAGACCCAGCTACCACAGGGTTCCGTGATGTGGTCCGACGGGGCGTGTTCCGCCGCCTCGAGCCCCGAGGCGTGGTCGGCGGCGTGCGGGTGCTCGACGCACCGCGGATGTTGCAGCGATCGTCGACGAGTCGGGAGGATGCCGCCGGCTCCTCACCAGCGACGCATCTACGGCGGGCCCACTGGCAGCGCTACCGCGTTGGGCCTCGGGATGACTGGCGCTACGAGGCCCGGTGGATCCCGCCGGTGGTGGTGAACCCGACGCAGGGCCCGAGCCGACGGGTCACGGTGTACCGACTCCCGACGCGACCGGGGTAGGTTCGCTCCACCAACGGCGGCAACGCCGTGTGCACCATCCGCCTCGCTGTCCCCCTGGCTGGCTCCTCGTCGCCGCCGAGCTTCTGCGGCTCGCCCAGGCGTTCGAGCGCGCGCTGCGGCGCGAGGGGATCCGCTTCCGACGGCGCGCGCGGACCGGGGTGACCCCGGAGGGGGCGACGCCGCTCGCCGCCCACCCGTCGCTGGCGCTGCGTCGGGCAGCGCGGCGCACCGTCTGTGGCACGGGCGGCGAGGGATGCCGCGGTTTCGGCCTAACCGGCCACACGCTCGGCCTCCGGTTCCGCGCCTATTGGGAGGAGAGCGGACGGGAGGCGCTGCTCGGTCTCCCCGTGACCGAGGCGTTCCGCGCCCCCGACGGCTCCGACGTGCGCGCCCTGGACGACGTGTCCCTCACCGTCGCCGCTGGCGAGCTGGTTTCGCTGGTCGGCCCCAGCGGCTGCGGCAAGTCGACGCTGCTACGCCTCATCGCCGGCCTGGACGCGCCCAGCTCCGGCGAGCTGCGCGTCCGGCGGCTGCACCCGGCCGCGCGGCTGCCGTCACGTGCCCACGACGACGATGCGGGCTATGACCTCTGCGCGCTCGATCGGGCGACGCTGCAACCCGGCGAGCGCGCAGCGGTCGGCACCGGGATCGCGATCGAGCTGCCCGCCGGCCACGCCGGGCTCGTGCTGCCACGCAGCGGGCTCGCCGCCCGGCACGGCATCGCGCTCGTCAACGCGCCCGGCCTGATCGACGCCGGCTATCGCGGCGAGCTGAAGGTCCTGCTGCTCAACACCGATAGCGCCGCGAGCTTCGAGGTGAAACCCGGCGACCGCATCGCCCAGCTCGTGGTCGTCGCCGTCGCGACGCCGCAGATCGTCGAGGCCGACGCCCTCGCCGCGACGCCGCGCGGCGAGGGCGGGTTCGGGTCGAGCGGGGTGTGAGAGGTCGTGCCGGTAGTGGATCGCCCGGCGGAGTCCCGCTGCCGTTGCGCTTGGCGCACCGCACGCTTGGATCGGGGTACGAAGCGCGTGCGCTCCCTACCCTTATGCGATCGCGCCGCTCGACGACATCCTGACTCGGCTGGAGGAGCTTCTGGCCGCGGTGGAGGAGTTCGAAGAGCCGGCGCGCGGGACCGTCCTGGAGCTGCTCGACGGCCTCGACGCCCTGCACCGGATGGCGCTTGCCCGGCTGCCGGACGCGCTCGGAGCCGACGGCGTCGCGCGCCTGGGCGGTGCGCACCCCGCCCTCGCGTGGCTGCTGGAGGCCTACGGAGTGGGAGTCGACGAGCAGGCCGCGGCGGAGCGCGCACTCGAGGACGTCCGCCCGTACATCCAGTCGCATGGCGGCGAGGTGGAGGTGCTCGACGCGCGCGAAGGCGTCGTGCGCGTGCGAATGGCGGGCGCCTGCGCGGGCTGCACCGCCTCGGCGGTCACGCTCAAGGAGGGTGTCGAGCGGGCGCTGCGCGATGGCCTGCCGGGCTTCGTCGGACTGGAGGTCGAAGACGACGACGGCGTCGCGCACCCGCCGCCGGGACCGACCCTGCTGCAGATCGACAACCGCCTCGGGGAATAGCCACACGGCGCGCAGGTGGTGGACGTGCAGCCTGACGACGGCCCTCTCGGCGAGCTCGAGGAGCGTCTGCGCCGGTACCCGGCGCAGCGCTACCCCGTCCAGCACGCAACCGCGCAGTTCCACCTCGGCGTCGCCCTCGCCGGCCTCGGCGAGTTCGAGCGCGCCGAGGCGGCACTGGTCAGGGCCGCGGAGCTGTTCGATCCTCGCGCCCTGACGAGCGAGCACGGCAAGGCGATGAACGCGCTGGGCTCCGTGCTGCGCCTCGCCGGGCGACCGGCAGAGGCGGCCGAGGTGTTCGTGCGTGCGGCGGCCGCGTTCCGGGCCGCCGATCTGCTCGCGGAGCACGGGGCGGCCTGCTTCAACCTCGGCCTCGTACGGCGCGAGACGGACGACGTCGACGGCGCGATCGCGGTCTTCGCCGAGGCGCGGAAGCTGTTCGAGCAGGCCAACGCACCGGCGCACGCAGCCGCAGCGGCGCGAGAGCTCGGCGCGGCGCGCTTCGCCGCCGGCGACCTCGACGCCGCGCGCGACGTCCTCGACGGCAGCGTGGAGCTCGCCGCGCGCGCGGGCGACGAGGCGGGGGCCGGCGCAGCCGCCAACGTCCTCGGCCTCGTCGAGCTGGCGGCGGGTCGCGCGCGCGAGGCGGTCGAAGCCTTCGCGGTCGCCGCCGCCGCCAACCCCCGCAGCGTGCGTCGCGAGGACTACGCGATGGCCAAGGCCAACCTCGCGCTCGCCCACGAGGCGGCGGGCCAGCATCGTCGCGCCCGGATCGCCGCTCGCCAGGCGCTGGCTGTCGCGTCGGCGGCCCCGCCGGTGCGCGCGCAGGCAGAGGCCGCGCTCGCCCGCCTCGGCACCGAGCCGGACGACGCCGTCGCCGTGGTCGACGGGGAGCAGGATCAGGGCGTGCGCGCCGCGATCGTCCGCGAGGAGCTTGCGCGGTGGGTCGACGCCGGCGATGCCGAGCGCCGCGCGGAGGCCGGCGCATGGATCGATGCTCAGCTCGCGCGCCCGGCCAGGGCGGTCGCGCTGGCCGAAGCGTGGGTCGGGGGACTGCTCGAGCTGCCGCCGCCGGACATGGAGACGGTCATCCGCGGCGTCGTCGAAGCGCTGCGCGAGCGGCCCGCGGGCGCGCAGGAGCGCTTCCGCTCCGACGTCGCGAGCGCGGCTGCTCGCTTCCATGTTCCGCAGCTGTTGCGGCTGCGCGACGAGTTCAACCGGATCGCCGCCGAGCTCGGCGAGCAGCCGGCGTGGCGGTGACGGACGACATCGGGCCCGAGGCGCTCGTGGCGGCCGTCCCCGGGCGGCCCGTGCGCACGTACCCGGCGTTGCTGTCGACCGAGGCCGACGCGCTGGCCTGGGCGCGAGCCGACGCCCCGCACGGGGCGGTCGTCGTCGCCGACTACCAGGCGGCGCCGCGTGGGCGCTCGGGCCTGCTCTGGCAGGTCGTCCCAGGACGCGACCTCGCCTTCTCGGTCGTGCTGCGCCCGCAGCTCGCGGTGCAGCGCGAGGGCTGGCTGTACAGCGTCGTCACGCTGGCGCTGTCCGACGTATGCGGCGACGACGCGACGATCGCATGGCCCGACGAGGTCTGGCGCGGCGATGCGCGCGTCGGCGCGGTCGGAGTCCACGTCGAGCCGGGCCCGCGCGCCGTGGCCTGGGCGGTTGCCAGCGTGCT
>JAHWJE010000264.1 GCA_019348575.1 Actinomycetota bacterium
TGGGGCGCCGACGCGGTGCGCGCTTCGTTCTGGGCGGCGCTGCAGAGCACGGCGAGCCGGCCCGGCGAGTCCGCCGAGCACCAGCCCGGCTAGAACTCGTCGCGCTCGCCGAGCTCGCCCTTGAGCTCCTTCATCACGCCGTTTGGCCCGTCGACCTCGTGGTCGATGTCACGCAGTCGCTCGACGAGCGCCGCGTCGGCGTCGTTGCGCTCGGCCAGGTCGGCGAGCTGCTCGCCGGTCATGGGATAGTCGGCGCCCTTGAGCGCCTTCTGGACCTCGGTCACCTGCCAGGCCATCGGCTGCCTCTCGCTGTGCGCAGCAGGCTACCCGCGACGTCGCACTTCGAACGGCCATCTGCACGCGATCGCGATCGATCAGCCCTTGGTATCGGGCTCGTTGGTGCGACTGTCGAACTCGCTGTGCCCGTTGGGGCACTTCGGGATCTCGTCGCCCTGCGTCACGTGGACGACCTCGCCGCACTTCGCGCAGTGAAAGTCTCCCGTCGTATGGGCTCGCTCGCCCGCCTTCGCACTCATGTCAGTCCTTCCCGGTGCGCGCCGTCGCGCGGTCGTCGTAGTTCTCGACGTGCGTCGGCTACCCGTCGCCGGCTCGCACACCGACACCTCGTCAGCGCGCTGACGCGGTCCCTGCTGCGCGTCGGCGCCGGCGGTGCTGAACCTCGGGCCGGGCGCGGGCGCTCAGCGCGAGAGCTCGTCGACGAGCTCGTCCTTCGTCATCGACGACCGGCCGTGGATGTCGCGCTCGCGGGCTCGCTCGTACAGCTCGTCGCGGCTGAACCGCCGAAGCTCGTCGCGCCCCGCCGGGCGGCGGTCGGGTGGCGGCGCCGGGGTGCCGGCGCGTGCCGCCTGCAGGCTCTCGCGCAGCGCCGCCATCAGGTCGGGAACAGGACGCGGCTCCTCGAGCTCCTTGGGGAGCTTGATCGTGCTGCCCTTGCGCTTGCGCTCGACGACCTTCAGCAGGCGTTCGCGGTAGCAGTCGCGGTAGCGCTCTGGCTGCCAGTCGACCGTCATGCCCTCGACGAGACGCAACGCGAGCTCGACGTGCCGGTCGTCGGCGCTGACGTCCGCCGCCGCGCGGACGTCGTCGACGGGGCGCACCTCGTCGTGGAAGAGCATCGTCGTGAGCGCCAGGACGCCGTCGCGGGGACGCACGATCGCGAGGTACTCCTTGGTTCGCATGACGAACCTGCCCAGCGCGGCGCTCTGCGTGCGGCTCATCACGTCGAGCAGCAGCCGGTAGGCGCGCAGCGCGCCCTCGTTCTCGGCCGCCGGCGCGACGAGGTAGGGGTGATCGAAGTAGATCGGATCGACGTCGCGCAGCTCGACGAAATGCTCGATGTCGATCGTCCGGGTGCGCTGCGGCTCGAGCGCGTCGAGCTCCTCGTCGCTGACGACGACGCTCTCGCCGTCTTCGAACTCGTAGCTGCGCGCGATCTCGTCGTATGGAACCTCGACCTGCTCTTCGGAGCACCAGCGCTGCACGTCGATCGGCGTGTTGTCGGGCTCGTGCAGCTGGCGGAAGTGCAGATCGAGGTCGCGCACCCCGCTGATGAGCTGCACGGGGACGTTGACGAGCCCGAAGCTCAGCGAGCCGGTCCACAGCGAACGTGCCATTACCTCCCGCCTCCTGCGTCGATGCTGGCCTTCAGCGCCGCGAGCAGATCGTCCGACTGCGGGCGATCGTCTGCGGGCACGGGCTCCGGCGCGGTTCCCTCGCGCTTGCGCTGCAGATACTCGAGGATCCGCTCGCGATACGTGTCGTTGAAGTCGCGCGGATCGAAGTCGACGCGCAGGTTGTCGACGAGCACGCCGGCCATCTCGATCTCGCGAGCCGTCGGCTCGCGCGACGGCGCCTGGACGTCCAGCTCGTGGCCGCGCACGATCTCGTCCTCGAAGCGCATCGTGTGCATGGCGAGGATCCCGTCCAAGGCGCGGATCGCGACGAGGTACTCGCGATTGTGGAAATGCCAGCGGGCGATGCCCGAACGCTGCGCGCGCGCGAGCGCGTCATGCAGCACGCGATAGGCGTCGGCGGCCTCGCGAACGCCGAGATAGTAGGTGCGCTCGTAGAAGACCGGGTCGATCGCGGCGGCATCGACGAACTCCTCGACCTCCAGCCGTCGACTGCGCGGCCCCGCCGCCGCCTTGATCTCGTCCTTCTCCAGCACGACGTACTCGTCGGGCGCCACCTCGAAGCCCTTGACGATCTCCGAGTACGGCACCTCCTCGCCCTCGTTGGGGCAGATCCGCTTGTGCTCGATCCGCGCGCCGTCGCGGTCGTGGACCTCGTGGAAGTGCACGGTCCTGTCCTCGATCGCCGAGTGCACCTTGATCGGCACGGCGATCGTCCCGACCGTGATCGTCCCGTTCCAGATCGAGCGTGGCACGTCCCTGGGCTACCCGTTGCGGCGAGAGCCGTGTCAGGCCGCTTTGACCTGTGCGGTGTGCGTGAGCGTGATGAGCAGCAGCCCGCCGACGAGGTTGCCGAGCGTCGCCAAGCCGATGTTGGCGAGCAGCTCGCCGTAGCCGACGGTGTCCGACACCCAGACGCCGAAGAGCACGTGCAGCGCAGACACGACGACGTGGTCGAACGGCCCGAGCGCCAGGAACACCCCGACGAGGTACGCGACGAGGATGCGCGACGTGGCGCTGTTGACGGCCTCGAGCATGTACGACAGCAGTGTGATCAGCGCACCGGCCAGCACGGCACGCGCCAGGGTGGCGGCCCACTCCTTGCGAACGATCTCCTCGGCGACCGCGACGAGAGCCTCCGGCGAGCCGTGCGGGAGCGCGCCGTCGACCGTGAGCACGGCGATCAGCACCCCGCCGCCGACGAGGTTCAGCACCAGGATCGTGACCCAGAGTCGCAGCAGCCGCCCCCACCGGCCGGCCCCCTGCTCGTCGATCGCCGCGGCGACCGGATCGAAGAAGTTCTCGCTGAAGAGCTCGGTGCGGCCGACGATCAGAAACACGAGGCCGATGCCGAACGCGAGCGCGCCGGCGAGGGCGGCGACACCTCGCCCGAGCTGCGGCTCGAGCAGGGCCTGCACGACGCCGAGGGCGACGATCCCGAAGACGATCGTGACGCCCGCGATGAAGCCGGTGGCGACCTGCTCGAGGAATGGCATCGACATCCGGCGCCGGCCCTCGTGCTTTGCCCGGTCGTAGATCTCCTGAGGGCCGGGCGCGACGGCCACGGCCACTCCTATCCCGCGGCCGCGACCGCGTTCGCGCCGAGCCCGACACGCCTCTCGGCGCGCGCGTTCGTGATGCGCTCCTGCTGGTCGGCGATGTGGCGTAGCTGGTCGATCGCGTGGCGGACGATGCGTGAGACCTGCATCTGGCTGAGGCCGAGCAGCGCGCCGATCTCGGCCTGGGTGAGGTCCTGTTCGAAGCGCAGGCGCACGACCTCGCGGTCGCGTGGCGCGATGAACGCCAGCAGCCCGTCGAGGACGGCGCGGTTCTCGGCGTGTTCGTAGCCGTCCTCGCTGCCGCCGAGCGTGTCCTGCAGTGCGTGCTGGTCGTCCTGGCCGCCGGTCGGTGCCTGCAGCGACAGGCCGCTGCGCCCGCAGCGCGCCTGCATCGCTTCGAGGACCTGCTCGTCGCTGGCGCCGGTCGCCGTCGCGAGCTCGCTGATCGTGGGCGGTCGGTCGAGCTGTTGTG
>JAHWJE010000265.1 GCA_019348575.1 Actinomycetota bacterium
AACCACGCGATCAACGACGCCGCCGCCAGCATGCCGCTGGCGCTCGCCCACCTGGCTGTGCTGACGCTCGCCTTCGGCGGCGCGGCCTACTGGGGACTGCGGCGCTTCGCCGCGGTCTGACCCCCCTCAGCGCGGCGCGAACGCCATCAGCTCGACGCGGTGCCCCGCGGGGCAGCGGACGAACGCGCGCGGCGAGCCCCAGTGCGGCGTGCGCGGCTGCGGCTCGAAGCCCGCGCCTGCCAGCGCGGCGAGCGTGTCCTCGTAGTCGCCGACGACGACGGCGACATGCCCCTCGGGCGCGACCACCGGCTGCGCTGCGTACAGCAGGTGGATCTGCGTCGCGCCGGCCTGCACCCACGTCGCGCGCGCCGCCAGCGCGGCGGGCGCCGCGACGCGCTCGAACCCGAGCAGCGCCCAGAAGCGCACGCACGCCTCGACGTCCTGCTCGCGGACCTCCAGGGCGACGTGCTGGATCATGCCCCGCTGCCTACCCGCTGGAGGTTGGCGGCATGGATCGCCCGCTGCGCCTCGCCGCGGCGGGCGATCGGCAGCTCGGCCTCGGGCAGCTTGGCGAGGTAGTCGAGGTCCTCGCGCAGGATCGCCGCCGCGCGCGTGCTGTCGAGCACCTCGCCGTGCCCGGGAACGACGTACGCCGCCGCGTCGACGAGCGGCTCGAGGCGGCGCAGCGTCGCGATGTACGCGTCGCGCGAGCCGCCCTCGGAGAGCATCGGGACCTCGACCGGCGAGATGTAGTCGCCGCAGACGAGCACCCGCGCCCAGTCGACCCAGATCGCCATCCCGTCCGCGGTGTGGCCGTCGGCGGGATGCAGCTCGAGCTCCCCGTCGCCGATCTCGCAGTGGCCGGGGACCGGCAGCGCCTGGACCTGGCCGAGCGACAGCGGCGCCGGGCGGTCGAGGTAGTGCTCGTCGTCGAAGGCGCGCAGGCCGCGCGCGGCCGCCCCGGGCTCGGCCGCCAGGCGCGCGGCCGTCGTCTCGGCGACGCCGAGCGCGGCGCCGGGGAAGGCGAGCCTGCCGAGCAGGTGATCCCAGTCGGCGTGCGTGGCGAGCAGGCCGGTGAGCGCGAAGCCCGCGTGCTCGAGCACCGCCGGCAGCACCTCGAGCTCGTCGGGGAACACCGGCGAGTCGACGACGAAGCACTCCTCGCCGTTGCGCACGATCGTGCAGGTGGTCTGCCAGACGCGGCTCGTCGCGACGAGCACGTCGGAGTGCAGGCCGACGACCCGCACGCGGTCAGAGGCCGAGCAGCTTGACCGCCTCGGCGAGGTTCTTCACCTCGGCGGTCGGCTTCTTCTGACCGGGCTCGAGCGCCTCCTTGCCGCGGTTGACCCAGATCACCGGGATCTTGTTCTTCACGCAGGGCTCGACGTCGTGGTAGTAGCTCGCCGAGATGTGGACCCAGCCCTTCTTCGTGCCGATCCGCCGCGCGCACTCGGTGAAGTGCGCCATGTCGGGCTTGTAGGAGCGCACCTGCTGCGCTGTCACGACGAGGTCGAAGTCGTGCGGGATGTGGCGCCGGGTCTGTCCGAGCAGCTTGTCGTCGATGTTCGAGATCAGCCCGGTCGTGTACTTCTTGGTGACCTTGCTGAGCTGCGCGTTGGTCTCCTTGAACGGCGGCCAGCGCTGCACGCTGTCGGGCAAAAAGCCCGAGCGCGAGGGCTCCAGCGGCCAGTCCAGGCGCTTGGAGATCTCCACCGCGGTGCGGCGCAGCACCTCGGCGTACAGCTCGTAGGACCCCGCCTCGATCTGGCGCTCGATCTCGTGGAAGTTCGTGATCAGCTCGTCGCGATCGATCGTGAAGCCGTCGCGTGCGGCCTCCTTCTGGAAGGCCTCGACGATCCCCTGCTCCCAGTCGATCAGCGTGCCGTAGACGTCGAAGGTGACGAGCGAGATCTGCTTGGGAAGGGCCATGCCGGGCGCCATGATAGGAGCTTGCCCGCGCAACGGGCCACGCGCCCCGGAGCGCGTGAACTATCGTGGCCCGCCGGTGGACCTTCTCGAGTACAGGGGAAAGCAGCTTCTGGCGCGCTACGACGTGGCGCAGCTTCCGGGCCGCGAGGCGACGACGGTCGACCAGGCGATCGCGATCGCGGAGGAGATCGGATTTCCGCTCGTGATCAAGGCGCAGGTCAAGACCGGCGGCCGCGGCAAGGCCGGCGGCATCAAGCTCGCGCACTCCCTCGACGAGGTCCGCGAGCACGCGACGAACATCCTCGGGATGGACATCCGCGGCCACACGGTGCACGAGCTGTGGCTGCAGCTGGCGAGCGAGATCGAGTCCGAGTACTACGCGTCGGTCGTCTTCGACCGCTCGGCGAAGGCGCCGCTCGTGATGCTCTCGACCCAGGGCGGGGTGGACATCGAGCAGGTCGCGGCCGAGCATCCGGAGGCGCTCGCGACGCTGCACGTCGATCCGCTCGTCGGCTTTCATCCGTTCCACGCGCGGCGCCTGGCCTACGAGGCGGGCGTCGACGCCGACGTGGTGCGCCCCGTCGGCGAGATGCTCGCGACGCTCTACGAGGTCTTCACCGGAGAGGACGCCACGCTCGTCGAGATCAACCCGCTCGTCATCACGCCCGACCGCGAGGTCGTCGCGCTCGACGCGAAGATCACGCTCGACGACAACGCGATGTTCCGCCACCCCGACAACGTCACGCTCGACGACTCGAGCGATGCCGACCCGCAGGAGGCGATGGCGAGGAAGCGCGGCCTGACGTACGTCAAGCTCGACGGCGACATCGGGATCTTCGGCAACGGCGCCGGCCTCGTGATGTCGACGCTCGACGTCGTCGCGCACGCCGGCGGCGCGCCGGCGAACTTCCTCGACGCCGGCGGCGGCGCGAAGGCCGAGGCGATCGTGGCGTCGGTCGAGGTGATCCTCTCCAACCCCAACGTCAAGGCCGTGCTGTTCAACGTCTTCGGCGGGATCACGCGCTGCGACGAGGTCGCCAAGGGGCTGATCGAGGCCTACGACATCCTCCAGCCGAAGGTCCCCTTCGTCGTGCGCCTTGACGGGACCAACGACGTCGAGGCGCGCAGGCTGCTGGCCGAAGCGGACCTGCCCAACGTCCACGCGGAGGCGACGATGGACGGCGCCGCGGCGCGCGTCGTGGCGCTCGCGCGCCAGAGCGCCGTCGCATGAGCATCCTCGTCGGCGAGGACACGCGCCTGGCGGTCGCGGGCCTGACCGGCCGCAGGGGACGTTCCACGCCAAGCGCAACCAGGCCTACGGCACCAACGTCGTCGCCGGCACGCACCCGAAGAAGGGCGGGTCGACCTGGGAGGGGCTCGACGTGCCGGTCTACGGATCCGTCGCGGAGGCCGTGGAGTCCGAGGGCGCGAACACCTCGATGATCATGGTCCCCGCCCCGTTCACGAAGGACGCGATCCTCGAGGCGTACGAAGCGGGGGTGCAGACCATCGTGTGCATCACCGAGGGCGTCCCGGTCCACGACATGGCGCAGGTCTACAACACGCTGTACCCGAGGCAGGCGGACGGTTCGTTCCAGCGCGAGGGGCGCCCCGTGCTCATCGGTCCGAACTGCCCCGGACTCATCTCACCGGGCAAGGCCAACGTCGGCATCATTCCGGGGGAGATCACCAAGCCGGGCAAGGTCGGCCTGGTGAGCCGCTCCGGGACGCTGACCTACCA
>JAHWJE010000266.1 GCA_019348575.1 Actinomycetota bacterium
CGCGGCGGCCCCGCGCGCGGGACCGGCGAGCTCCGGCGACGTCACCATGGACATGGCGTGCGCGCCGGCCAGCCCCGCCCACCGGCCGTAGACGGCGAAGCGCTCGCGCACGACGGTCTCGTCGACGCGGGCGGCCGGGTCTCCGCCACTGTCCAGGCGACCCAGCAGCTTGCGAAAACCCAGGTCGCCGGCGGGAATGACGTCGTAGCGGCCCTGGCCGTGCAGGGCCAGGCACGCGACCGTCCAGCTCCCCACGCCGGGCAGCGCGCGCAGCCGTGCCCAGGCGCGCTCGTGCTCAGGGTCGGCCAGGTCCACGCGCCCGCCCGCCACCTCGCGGGCCACGCGCGCCAGGGTCAACGCCCGCCTGGGGGCGAGGCCCCAGCCCTCCAGGCGTGCGGGTGAGCACCCGGCGAGCGCAGCCGCCCCGGGCGCCGCGCGCAGCCCCGTCGCGGCGCACCGCGGCCCCAGCGCCCGGGCGATGCGCCGCTGGATGGCCGCCGCGCGCACCAGCTCGATGAGCTGCTCGCACACGGCCCAGGCCAGTGCCTCGAACACAGGACGACGGGTCACCCGCAGCCACGGGCGCCGGCGCACCGAGGCGCCGACGAGCGGATCGCGCCGGAAGGCCTCGTGGAAGGGGCGCAGGTCGTCGTCCACGCCCAGCGCCCAGCGCAGCCAGTCCAGCCCCGCCGCGGCCGAGGCGCAGGTATCGCCCCAGGCGCCGAGCACCACCCGGTCGGCCGCGGGCTGCGCGGCCCGGACGACCACGGACGCCCCGCCGAGCACCACGAGGCGCTCCAGCACGCCGCCGCGCCGGCGCCACACGCCGTCCATCGACCCGCCGGGGAGCCGGAACGCCCACGCGGGGCGCACCTCCGTGCGGACCTCAGCCCTCAGCGCCGCTGGCCCAGCACGTGCACGTCGACCAGGAAGGAGCGCGAGGAGACGATGGGCCCCATCCCCTTGGCGCGCCGACGCCGCCGCGCACGCCGGGCGTGACGACCCTTCCAGGCAGCGATGGTGGCCAGGCCGGCCACGAAGCTGGTGGCCGCCACCGCGGCGGCCTGGACGGTCGGCTGGGCCAGCGCGCCGCCCGCGGCCGGCCGGTCGGCCAGCTCGCCGTCGACCTCCTCGATGGGAGCGGCGGGCAGGCGCTGGGACTCCACGGTCATGGCCGCCACGATACCGCGCCCCGCGGCTGCCGCCCTTCTCTGCTCAGAGGCCCTTCTCGAACACCCGGTAGCGCTTGACGATCCGCCCCCCCATGGCCTCCACGGCCTTGTTCATGGCGGTGTTGGTCTCCAGGATCCAGCCCATCTCGCCCCACTTCTGCGGCCGGATCTTCGCCATGTCGAAGTGCTCGACGTAGAACCGCGCGGCGGTTCCGGTGTGCTGGTACTCGGGCTTGACGCCCAGGAAGCCGACCCGCACGCGGTCGATGATCTTCGCGCGACGCAGGAAGTACCACCAGCCGAAGGGCAGGATCCGCCCGTTGATCTTCTTCAGCACCTGGTTGATGTCCGGGACGGTGATCGCGATCCCGATCGTCTCGCCGTCCTTCTCGGCGAACATGAACCAGTGCTTGTCGAAGACGAGCTGCAGCTCCTCGGCGTAGTGCTTCAGATCGGCCTCGGAGTAGGGGACGAAGCCCCAGTTGCGCTTCCACGCGGCGTTGTAGACCTCGCCGAAGACCTTGATCTGCTGCGGCAGGTCGCGGCGGCGCATGTGGCGCAGCCTGACGCCGTGCTTGGTCTCGCACTGCTCGGCGAGCTCGAAGATGATCGGCAGGATCTTCTCGCGGTCGTCGATCACGAGCTCCCACGTCCACAGGTCGATCGCCTTCGTCAGGCCGGCGCCCTCGCACAGGTCTCGGTAGTGCGGCGGGTGCCAGGGCTGCTTGATCATCGGCTCGCGCTCGAAGCCCTCGATCAGCACGCCGCACTCGTCGTTCATCGTGAAGTCCATCGGGCCGATCATGTGGTGGCGCCCGCGCTCGGCGAGCCATGCCTGCGCGGTGTCGACGAGGGCGCGGGCCACCTCCGCGTCGTCCTCGAGCTCGAGGAAGCCGAACATCCCCGTGCCGGGCCCGTGCTCGGCGTCGTAGGCGCCGTCGACCTGTGCGGAGATGCGCCCGACGACGCGGTTGCCGCGCCGCGCCAGGAACTCCTGCGCCCCGGCATGCGTGAAGTACGCGTTCATCCGGCGGCTGTGGAACATGCGCCGCTCCAGCCGCAGCGGGGGGACCCACTGCGGCGAGCTAGAGTGCAGCCGGTACGGGAGCTCGATGAACTCCCGCAGTTCCCGGCGCGACGAGACGGCCCGCACGTCGACGCTCACGGTGCTCACGCTACATGGCCTCCCTGTCACACGACGTCTTCGCCAAGGTCCGCGGCCACGAGCGGTCCGAGCAGCTGCGCGCCGCCCGCGCGGCCGACCTGCTGCCCTACTTCCGCACGCTGGAGGGGCCGGCCGGGCCGGTCGTCGAGATGGAGGGCGCCGAGCGGATCATGCTCGGGTCCAACAACTACCTCGGCCTGACCGCCGACATGCGCGTCATCGAGGGCGCGCAGGCGGCGCTGAACACCTACGGAACCGGCTTGACCGGATCGCGCCTGCTCAACGGCACGATCGCGCTGCACCTCGAGCTCGAGCAGGAGATCGCCGAATGGATGGGGAGCGAAGAGGCGCTGGTCTTCACGACCGGCCATCAGGCGAACCTCGCCGCGCTCGGCACGCTGCTGGCGCCCGGTGACACCGTCGTCGCCGACTCGGGCGATCACGCCTCGATCCTCGACGGCTGCATCCTGAGCCGCGCGAAGCTGCGCGCGTTTCGCCACAACCGGATGGACAAGCTCGAGCGTTCGCTCGAGAAGGCCGCGGGCGACGGGGGCGGCGTGCTCGTCGTCGTCGACGGCGTCTTCTCGATGGAGGGCGACGTCGCGCGACTCGGGCAGATCACCGACCTGTGCCGGCGCTTCGGGGCGCGGCTGATGGTCGACGAGGCGCACGGCGCGGGCGTATTGGGTGCGCGCGGCGCGGGCGCCTGCGAGCTGCTCGGCGTCGAGGACCGCGTCGACCTGCGGATGGGGACGTTCTCCAAGTCGCTGGCGAGCTGCGGCGGCTTTCTCGCGGGCGACCACGAGGTGATCGACTTCCTGCGCGTGCAGAGCCGCGCCTTCCTCTTCACCGCCGCGGCCGTCCCCGCCGCCGTCGGCGCGGCGCTCGCCGCGCTGCGGATCGTGCGCTCCGACGAGGGGCCGCAGCTGCTGCAGCGCGTCCTCGACAACGCGGCCTACCTGCACCGCGGGCTGCGCGAGCGCGGCTTGAAGGTCGTCGAGCACGAGGGCGACCACATGACGCCGATCATCCCGGTGATCGTCGGCGACGACTGGAAGGCCGTGCTGCTGTGGCGCGCGCTGTACGACGCGGGCGTCTTCGTGAACGTCGCGATCCATCCCGCCGTGCCGCCCGGCGGTGCGCTTCTGCGCACGAGCGTCATGGCCACGCACGACCGCTCGACGCTCGACCGCGCGCTCGACGCGTTCGCCTCAGTCAAGGCGGATTTCGAGGCTGAGCACGGCCCGCTGCCGGTCTGACCGGCCGATCTACCTCTCGGTGGCTTGTCCAAACCTTCACAAGCGGGTCACGGAAGAAAA
>JAHWJE010000267.1 GCA_019348575.1 Actinomycetota bacterium
CATGGCGGCCCGGGCCGGGCAGCCGATCGGGTTCGTGCAGTTCCTCAAGGTCGGCGTGCCCGCCACGGCGCTCTCGATGGCGATCGGCACGCTGTACATCCTGATCCGCTACATCTGAGCCATGAGCCCGCGCGCCGTCACCTCGGCCATCCTCGAGCGCCCGCCGCTGCTGCACGCCGGCGAGGAGGTCGGCGCCGCCGTGCAGCGGGTCCTCGAGTCGGGGCTGGCCGCGCTGCCGGTGGTCGACGCCGACGAGCGCCTGGATGAGGACGCCCGCGCCGACCATCTGCGCGATGAGGTAGAACGCTGCGACGGTCAGGGTGCCGAGCGCCGCCGCCGTCCGCGCCGGCCGCTCGCGCAGGCGAAACGCGAGCACGTCGGCGTAGCGGTCGCCACATCCCCTGCGCCGAGCGGCGCCATGCCAGCTGCGCCCTCCTGGCAAGCTTGCGCCCGTGCTCGCGCCGCTGCGCACCGTCACCGCCACGCGCTATGCGGAGGCCCTGCGCGAGGGCGGCTCGCTGCCCGGGCTGATCGAGGCCGATGACGACGGGATGTACGTGACGAAGTTCCGCGGCGCCGGGCAGGGCGAGAAGGCGCTCGTGGCGGAGGTCGTGGCCGGCGAACTCGGGCGCGCGCTCGGACTGGCGGTGCCCGAGCTCGTCGTCGTCGACGTCGATCCGGCGCTCGCGGCGGCCGAGCCCGACCCGGAGATCCAGGAGCTGATCGAGGCCAGTCCCGGCCTCAACCTGGGGATGGACTTCCTGCCCGGCGCGCTGCCGTACACGCCCGCGACGCCGGTCGATCCCGCGCGCGCCGCCGACATCGTCTGGTTCGACGCGCTCGTCACGAACGTCGACCGCACGCATCGCAACCCCAACCTGCTCGTCTGGCACAGGCGGATCTGGCTGATCGACCACGGCGCGGCGTTCTTTCGCCAGCACGCCGACAAGCCGCTGTCGCACACCGCCCACCAGCCGATGCCGCCCGAGATGCTCGCCGATCACGTACTGCTGTCGCTCGCCGGCCCGATCGAGGAGGCCGACGAGCGCCTCGGCAGCCGCGCGCTGGCGGCGGTCGGCGAAGCGGTCGCGCGGGTCCCGCCGCAATGGCTCGGGCGCAACCCGGAGTCGCGCCGCGGCGACTTCGCCGCCTTCCTCGCGCAGCGCCTCGCGCGCCCGCGCAGCTTCCTGAAGGAGATCGCGCGTGCCCGCGGGTGACACGCCGTTCGCCTACGCGATCCTGCGCGTCGTCCCGCGCGTCGAGCGCGGCGAGCAGCTCAACGTCGGCGTCGTCCTCTTCTGCCGCCAGCTCGACTTCCTGGACCTGCGCAGCGAGGTCGACGAGCAGCGCCTCGCAGCGCTCGCGCCGGATCTCGACCTGGACGGCGTGCGCGCGAGCCTCGAGGCGATCCGGGCCGTGGTCTGCGGCGAGCCCGGCGGCGGGGCGCTCTCGGCGCTGCCCGCCTCGGAGCGCTTCGGCTGGGCCGTCGCGCCCGCCTCGACGGTCATCCAGCCGTCGCAGGTCCACACCGGTCTCACGCGGGATCCGGGCGCGACGCTCGAGCGCCTGTTCGGCGCGCTCGTCCGGGCGCTGTGAACAGTGTTCACGCGGAGGTAACGCCGACGGGGTATGGGCGCCGACCGAACGGCAGCGTTGTTCATCGGGCCGGAGCCGCGGGGCGGCGGCTCCGGCCCGTCCGTTCGGCGCTGCGACGCGCGCGCTGACCTCGACGCGCAGGCGGTGACGACGAGCCGACCAGCGCGGCCTGCTCCGTGACCCCCGCCGCCTTCCCTCATCGCGTCGCCGAGCACGCCGCCAGCGGGGCGCTGCGCGACCTGCTCGAGCACCACCGCCTCTCCTACGCCCCCGAGCCGCTGTCCGAAGGCGCGATCTTCGGGTTCTCCGGCGCGCTCGACCTGCGCGTGCGGATCGCCGGCACCGCGATCCCGACGATCGACCTCGACGGGCGTGCCGCATCCCTCGAGCTCGAGCTCTGCCGGCACCTCGGCATCGACGCGCGCTGGCGCGAGACCTCCGACCCCGGCGACGGCTGGGACGTGCTGCGCTCGCAGCTCGCCGCCGGACGCCCGACGGTGGTGCGCGCCGATCCGGCGCAGCTGGACTACCGCCGGGGCGCCCGCCACGACACGCGCCACGCGGTCGTGGTGACCGGCTGCGACGACGAAGCCGGCGTCGCCTTCATCGCCGACGGCAGCTTCCCCGAACCCCAGCGCTGCGGCATGCGGTCGCTCGCAGCCGCTCGCGCGTCGCAGGGCTGGCCGGCGCCCGCGCGCCATGGCCTGCTGCAGATCACCGCGCAGGCGCCGCGACTGTGCGATCCGCGCGCGGCCGTCACCCTTGCGCTGCATCGGGTCGTGCACGCGATGCGTTGCCCGCCGCGGCCCGACCACCCGCACGTCCGCGCCGGCCTCGGCGCCGTCGACGCCCTCGCCGCCGCCTGGCCCGGCCTGCCCAAGGTGGTGCCCGCCCGCGACCTGGGCGCGGCGCTCGCCGCCGTGCGCTACCGGATCCGCGACGGCGGCACCGGCGGCGCATTGTACCGCTCGCTGCAGGCGCGGTTCCTGCACGACGCCGCCGCACTGCTCGGATCGCCGCAGCTCGGCCACGCGGCGCTCGTCTGCGACGACCTCGCCGACGCCTGGCGCACGCTCGCGGCAGCGATCGACAACGAGCACCCGGCGCTCGCCCACCGCGTCGGTGAGCCGTGGGTGCACCGCATCCGCTCGCTCGAGCATCAGCACGTCGAGGCGCTCGAGGAGCACCTCAAGAACGATCGAACGCTCGCCGCGTAGCCGGCTGATCCCCGCCGTGCAGGCCGTCTCTCGACGCGAGCTGCCGTCCAGAACTGGCGCCGTCGCGTCCTGGCGCCCCGGCGTCGCCTAGCCTACGCAGCGAGATGCGCGATTACACAGCGGCGATCCGGACGCACGTGATCCTGTTCGACGGCGGCATGGGCGCGACGCTCGAGCAGCTCGACCTCTCGCTCGAGCATGACTACCGGCTGCCCGGCCGCGCGCATGAGGCGCTCGTCCTCAACCGGCCCGACGTCATCGAGCAGGTCCACGAGTCGTTCCTGCAGGCCGGCGCCGACGCGCTGCAGACCGGGACGTTCCAGGCCAGCCGGCTGAAGCTCGACGAGTGGGGCCTGGGCGACGAGACGCTCGAGATCAACCGCCGCGCTGCGCAGATCGCGCGCCGTGTGGCCGGCGAGGAGCGCTTCGTCGCAGGCTCGATCGGCCCGACGGGCTTTCTGCCGGCGTCCGACGACCCGACGCTCGGCGCGATCTCCTTCCGCACGCTCGCCGACACCTTCGCCGAGCAGGCCTACGGCCTGATCGACGGCGGCGTCGATGTCATCCTGATCGAGACCGCGCAGGACATCCTCGAGGTCAAGGCCGCGATCTTCGGCGCCCGCGCGGCGATGCGGCGCGCCGGCCGCGAGGTGCCGATCCAGACCCACGTCTCGCTGCTGCCCAACGGCGGCAAGATGCTGCTCGGGACGGACATCTCGGCGGTGCTGACCACGCTCGAGGCGCTCGACGTCGCGGCGATCGGCCTGAACTGCTCGACCGGACCCGAGGACATGCGCGACGCGATCC
>JAHWJE010000268.1 GCA_019348575.1 Actinomycetota bacterium
CCACCGTGTCCGGTGTGGCCGCGACCTACTCGCTGCGCACCGTGACGGCCACCGGCAAAGTGAGCGGCCCCTACGGCCCGTTCACCGCCGCATCCGATGGCACGTTCGCGCAGACGATCCCCGGCAGCGCGACGAGCGGGCTCGTGGGCGTGCCCGACGCGCGGTACCAGGCGATCGTCGCGATCGAGGTGATCGACGCCTCCTACGCCGAGACCGACGGCACCGGCGCCTGGGGCGCCGCCGTCGCCGGCACGGGCAGCGCGACCGTGCTCGCGCCGCCCACCGGTCCCGTCATCGAGAACTCGTTCGTCTCGGCCGCGTCCTCGCGCGCCTGCGTCTGCCCCGGGACGACGTTGGCATTCGGCGGGAGCACCGCCGCGACCGCGCGCACCACGTCGTCCTCGCTCGCGACGTCCGCCGCGATCCGCTGGACCTGCAATCCGTCGGCGCGCAGCGCCTCGTAGGCGGCCTCGAGCCCGGCGGGACGTCGCGCGACGAGCGTCACCGCGTGCCCCTCCTGCGCGAGCATCCGCGCGACCGCCAGCCCGATCCCGCTGGAGGCCCCGGTCACGATCGCGGCACGCTCGGTCACCGGCGCAATCCAATCATGCGAGCGCTTAGAGTCTGCGCCCATGGTCCGCCTCCTTCTGTCGTTGCTGGCGGCGGTCGTGGCGCTCTCCGCATGCGGTGGTTCGGACGACGGCGGCACGGCGCCGGCGCCGCGCCAGCCACCGGTCGCCACCGCCGCGAACTTCCCGTCTGCGGAGGGCAAGACGATGAGCGAGCTCGTCGCGGACCTGCCGGAGGGAGCGATCCTCAACGTCTCGAGCTTCAGCGGGCAGCGCGTCGGGCGAAACCGGCTCGGCTTCGTGATCGTCGATCGGGCGAACAAGCAGATCGACGTCTCCGAGGTCGCCGTCTACACGGCCAGGCCCGACGGCAGCGACTTGCGCGGGCCGTTCACCGCGCGCCGGGAGTCGCTCGAGGTCGACACGCGGTACCGCAGCCAGCAGACCGCCGCGGATCTCGCCAGCGGCGACACGTTCTACGTCGCCGAGGTCGTCTACAGATCGAGCGGGCCGCACGTCGCGGTCGGGCTCGTGCGTCTCGACGGCCGGCTCGTCGTCGCCGATTCGGCTTCCCCCCTTCCGGTCGGCAAGGACGACGGTCCGCCCGACGTCGGCGACCCCGCGATCAGGATCCACACGAAGACCGCCGCCGACGTCGGCGGCGATCTGACGAAGCTGTCGACGCGCATCCCGCCGCCGCGCGAGATGCTCGACACCGACTTCGCCGACGTCGTCGGCAAGAAGCCCGTCGTGCTGCTGTTCGCCACGCCCGCGCTGTGCGCGTCGCGCACGTGCGGCCCGGTCGTCGACATCGCCGAGCAGGTGCGCGCCGAGAGCGGCA
Source organism: Actinomycetota bacterium (assembly GCA_019348575.1). Next base: position 1,411 of record JAHWJE010000268.1, read on the forward strand.
AGGGCGTGACGTTCATCCAGCAGGAGATCTACCGCAGCAACGACATCGAGGAGGGCTTCCGGCCGCCGGTCTCGGCCTGGCGCCTGCCGACCGAGCCGTGGACGTTCGTCATCGACGGGCGCGGGAGGGTGGTCGAGCGCTTCGAGGGCGCGCTCTCCGTGCGGGAGCTCAGCGCGCGCCGTCGAGCGCGTGAAGTAGCGGCTGCGCGCGCCCCGCCCGGGCGCCGCGCGCCGCGGGTCGAGCGCCGACCCCGCGCCCGTCCGCCGCTCGGCTTCGACCCCCCGTCGAGGGCTGATATCCTCATAAGAGGATTCTGGTCGATCCGCCCAAAACATGCATCCCGACGACGCACTGCTCACCGACCTCTACTGCCTGACGATGGCCGCCGACTACGTCCACGAGGCAACGGCGGACGACGTGGTGACGTTCGAGCTCTCCGCGCGGGGCACGGGTGCGACGACCGTCGCGGGGGTCGAGGAGGCGCTCGGGTTCCTCGAGGCCATGCGCTTCTCGGCCGGCGACCTGCGCTGGCTCGCCGAGCAGGACCGCGTCACCTTCGACGAGCCGGTGCTCGCGCGTCTGGCCGACCTGCGCTTCGCCGGCAGCGTCTGGGCGCCGCGCGAGGGGACGATCGTCCCCGCGGGCACGCCGCTGCTGCGCGTCACGGCCAGCCGGCTGCAGGCGACGCTCGTCGAGACGCCGCTGCTGGCGGCGATCAACTACGCGCTCCGCGTCGCCACGAACGCGACCGCGATCGTGCGCGCGGCGGCGGGGCGGCCGGTGTGGGACTTCTCCATGCGCCGCCTCGACGGGCTGCGCGCCGGGCACACCGCCGCCCGAGCCGCGTACCTCGCCGGCTTCGCCGGGACAGCCACGGTGGCGGCGGCACGCGATCTCGCCATTCCGCTGACCGGAACGATGGCGCACGCGAAGGTCATGGCCCGCGGCCGCGCGGGCGAGCTCGACGTCTTCTGCGACCAGCTGCGCGCGCGCCCCGCCGGCGCGACCCTGCTCGTGGACACATACGACCCGCTCGACGGGGTGCACAAGGCGATCGCCGCACAGCGGCTGACGGGTGCGCGGCTGCGTGCGATCCGCATCGACTCCGGCGACCACGCGGCGCTGGCCGCAACCGCCCGAGCGCTGCTCGACGAGGCCGGCCTGAGCGAGACGCAGATCATCCTCAGCGGCGACCTCGACGCCGCGCAGATCAGCGCGCTCGTCGCTCGTGACGTCCCGGTCGACGCGTTCGGCGTCGGCACGCGCCTGCGCAGCGGCGAGGCGATCGGCGCGATCTACAAGCTCGTCGAGCAGCCCGGAGAGGACGACCTCGCGCTGCGCTACACGATGAAGATCTCCCCCGGCAAGGCGACCGACCCGGGCGCGCATCAGGTCACGCGCCGGGCCGACGGGTCGCACGTCCTGCACCTGGCGGGCGAGCAGATCGCCGGCGTCCCGCTGCTGGCCGAGGTCATGCGCGACGGCGCCCGGACATCACGGGCGCCCGACCTCGAAGCCGATCGCGCTCACGCCGCGGCCGAGCGCGAGCGGATCGGGCCCCACGGCCCGTCCGCGCTCGTCCGATCGCCGCGCCTGCTCGCGCTGCGCGAGCGTGACATCGGCGTCGCCCTGCTGACCAACAACGCCTCCCGGACGCCGCAGCAGGTGGCCGAGTGGCTGGACGGCATGGGGATCCACGTGACCCCCGACGAGGTGGTGACCTCCCCCATCGCAGCCGCGGCCATGATCGCCCCGGGGACCCGGTGCCTCGTCATCGGCTCGGACGGGCTGCGCGTCGCCCTCGACCAGCGCGGCGACCGCGAGCGCCTGCGCGTCAGCGCCGGGCAGACGACGTGGCTCGAGGGCGCCTGCGACGAGGTCAACGCGACGCTCGCGCCGCTGCGGTCATTCGTCCTGCCCGGCGGCACGGCGGCGGCCGCGCAGCTGCACGTCTGTCGCACGGTCTGCCGGCGCGCGGAGCGCCGCGCGCTGCTCGTCGAGGACGCAAATCCCGAGGTCGTGCGCTACCTCAACCGCCTCTCGGACCTGCTGTTCATCCTCAGCCGGGGGGCCAACGACGGCGAGGAGCCGCTCTGGGAGCCCGGACGGTCGCAGTCCTGATCGACGGCGAGGAGATCCGCAGCGCTGCTCGCTTGCAGATCATCGGCTACTGCACGCCGCGGCGCATTGCAGACAGCGCC
>JAHWJE010000269.1 GCA_019348575.1 Actinomycetota bacterium
GCCGCTGCTGCCGCCAGGCAGTAGGCGCACAGCGCCTTGTGGCGGGTGACCTGCTCGACGGTCAGCACGGCGCCGCCCGCGGCGTCGGAGGCGAGCTTGGCGGCCGCGAGGAGCGGGACGAGCGGCCGGTCGCGCCAGCGGTCCGCGCCGCCCATGGTGATCAGCGCGAGCGTGACGCCGTAGTTGGCGATGGAGATGGTGGCGTCGGGCGTCCGGAGGACCTCGTAGGCCTCGCCCGAGGCGTCGACCTTGTCCGAGTCGACGCCGGGGACCGGCGGGTCGGGCAGCCGGCGCAGGATCCCGGTCTGGTAGAGAGCGATGATCTCCATCGCCGCGGTCGCCCCGAGGACGAGGGCGGTCTGGCGCCGGCGGCGGGTCAGGTGCTCGCTCGAGCCGCGCCGCAGGTCGTCGCTGACGCGCTCGGCGGCCTTGCTCGTCGGCCGGCCGATGCCGTCGCGCCGTCCGCGCGCGGCGGCGGCGGGCGGTCCGGCCGGCGCGCACTTGCGTGAGATCGAGAGGAAGCTGCTCATGGCCCGCCTGCTTACCCCCTCGCCCATGGCTCCAGCGCGCGCTGTCGGCCGCCAGACGCAACCGGCGCCCGTCCCTCGCGCGGACCGGTGGTCCGGGCAGGCCAGACGGGCGTCCGCCAGATGACGCTCGCGCGCGTCGCCTGACCTGCGCTGGGCAGAAGCTCGGCGGGATGGCCGACTACGACACGATCGTGATAGGAAGCGGGTTTGGCGCGGCATGCGCGGCATACGAGCTTGCCGGCGCCGGGCAGCGCCTGCTGATGCTCGAGCGCGGAACGACGGTCGCGCGCGGGCCGCAGGCGTGGCTGGCGCAGAGCAGCGCCGAGCTGACGCCGCACTTCTGGCCCGACGTGGCGCAGCGGCCGGACGGGTCGCCGGTCGGCGGGCACGCCTGCGTCGGTGGCCCGTCGGTGTTCTTCGGGGGGGTCGCGATGCGGATGCGCGTCGCCGATTTCGCGCCGCCGGCGGAGATCGTGGCCGGCTCGGGCGCGGAGTGGCCGCTGCGCTACGAGGAGCTCGAGGCGTCGTACACGTTCGCCGAGCGGCTGCTGGACGTCGCGGGCGGCGGCGGCGATCCGACGGATCCGCCGCGATCCTCTCCCTATCCTCAGGACGCCGCCGACCTGAGCGCCGTCGCGCGCCGGATCGCGCGGGCCGGGCGGCGCCTGGGGCTCAGACCGTTCCCGCTGCCCCTGGCGATCAACCACCGCAGCGACGGCGCGCGGCCGAGCTGCGTGCGCTGCGGCACCTGCGACACGTTCGCCTGCGCGATCGGCGCCAAGAACGACATCGCCAGCCGCCTGCTCGGGCGGCTCGTGCGTCGCGGTGTCGAGCTGCGCGACGCGACGCAGGTCGCCCGGCTCGTCGTCGACGGGCGCTCGATCGTCGCCGTCCGCACGCGTTCGCTGCGGACAGGCGAGGAGCAGACGATCACCGCAGACCGCTTCGTGCTCGCCGCCGGCGCTCTCGGGTCGGCCCACCTCGCGCTCGCGTCGGGCCTGGACGCGCTGTCGCCCGCTCCCTCCGCGGTTGGCGCGTACCTCACGCGCCATTGCAGCGCGATCGTCTACGGCGTCTTTGCGCGCCCGCAGGACCCCTCCTTTCACAAGCAGCTCGGCTTCCACGACCTGTACCACGGCGCCGCCGACGCGCCCGTCTCCGGCCCTCTCGGCGGCTTGCAGCAGATGCAGACGCCATCGGTCGCGCTGGCGCGACATCACGCCGCCGCGATGCAGCGCCCGCTGCTGGGCGTCGGCGTCCCGCGCCTCACCGGCCTGCTGGCGATGGCGGAGGATCAGCCGCGCGCGGAGAACCGCGTGCGCCTCGGCGACGGTCGCGACGCGCGCGGAATGCCGCGACTCGTGCTCGAGCACCGCCACAGCCGCCGTGACGTCGCCGCCCGCGCACACCTCGTGCGCGTCGCGCGGCGCATCCTGCGCCGCGCGGGGGCGATCGGCTTCTACGTGCATCGATCGACACCTTCTCGCATGCCGCCGGGACGCTGCGCATGGGATGCGACCCGCAGACGTCGGTGGTCGACCGCGACGGGCGGTTTCGGGGTATCGACAACCTCTACGTGGCCGATGCCAGCGTCCTGCCCACGAGCGCCGCCGTGAACCCGAGCCTGACGATCGCCGCCAACGCGCTGCGCGTCGGTGCCGCGCTCGCGGCGCCGGGGAAGCCGATCCTTGCGGCCGCCTGAGGCGCTGATCCTCGGCTGCGGCGCGGCCGCGCACGCGCACGCGAGCACGCTCGCCCGCGTCGCTCGCGGCCTGCCGCTCGTGTTCGCGGACGCGGACGCCTCCGGCGGGAAGGAGGCCTCCCGGTCGGTCCTCGAGCGCCAGGCCCGCGCCCGCAAGGTCAAGGGGCAATACGCCGAGGGGCCGCTCGTGCGGGTCGCCTCGGCCCGCCATCAGGCCGAGGCGGAGCTGATCTCCGGCCTGCTGCTCGAGGAGGGGGTCCCGAGCGTCATCCGCCGCTCGGGCGGCTTCGACGTCCCCGACTTCCTCGCGGCCGGCCCGCGCGACGTGCTGGTGGCCGAGTCCGGCGCGGAGGTGGCGCGCGAGGTGCTGCAGCTCCCGGCCGCCGGCCCCGTCACCCCCCGCGCCGCCCGCCCGCTGTGGGTCCAGGCCTTCGCCGTGGCGATGGTCCTCGTGGTCATCGCCGCGACGGCGGCCGGAGTGGCGCTCGCGCTTCTCGCCTGACGACCGGCTCCCCGCCGCCGGCCAGGCGCTCGAGGTGCGCGCGCCACGTGCCCTCCGTGTGACGCAGCGGGCGGCCGTTGAACGCCGCGACGATCGCGTCCTCGGGGCGCTCGTGGTGCGCCGCGGTGGCCAGCGCGACGGCGGCCGCCTCGCCCTCCTCGCGCGCGAGCAGGTCGAAGAGGGTGCCGCCGAGCAGCGCCGCGTCCCGGACCGCGGGCGGGAAGGCGGGCGCCGAGCCCTCGCGCATCCGCCGGGTCACCGCCGGCCGCACGTGGGCGGCCTGGCCGGAGAAGTACTGCGCGGCGCCCTCGACCAGCCAGGCCCAGTGCAGGTAGCGGCGGAAGGAGCGGACGCCGAACGGTGGCGGCAGCCGCGGGTTGCTCGCCCCCACCAGGCGCCGCGCGAAGAGCGCGGCCGGCGCGAGCATCAGCAGCTCGACCGAGCCCTCGACGTTGGATGCCCGCCGTGCGAGCAGCCGCGGGGCGAGGACGTGGAGCTCGGTCTCCGTCGTCCAGCCCGCGAGGTAGCGCCGCCCGGCGGGCGAGGTCAGGCGGCGGTAGAGGGGCAGCCAGGGCTGCGCGGCGTCGAGCTGCGCGGTCGACACGACCAGCGGAGGAGCCAGTCGCAGGACGTCCGGCGCGGCCGCGTTGATGAGGAACCCCGCGTCGCGGGCACAGCGTTCGGCGGCGGCGGCGACCGGCTCGGCGAGCACGATCCCGAGCCACAGCCCAAGGCCCCGGACCTCCGCGACGAGGGGGTGCCGCAGGCTCGCGATGCCGCTGCGCAGGCGATCGCCGAGCTGCACGGACGCGTCGAGCAGGCCCTCCTCCTCGACGGTCCGCAGGACAGCGAGGGCGGCGGCGCAGAC
>JAHWJE010000026.1 GCA_019348575.1 Actinomycetota bacterium
CGGTCATGCTGTTCGCGATCCTGTTCGGGCTGAGCATGGACTACAACGTCTTCCTGCTCAGCCGGATCCACGAGGCCTACAGCGAAGGCGACCGCCCCCGCCAGAGCGTGATCCACGGGATGGGGCGCATCGGCAAGGTCGTGGTGTTCGCCGGCCTGATCATGGCCGGGGTCTTCCTGGGCTTCGTCACCCAGGACGACGTCATCGGAAAGATGTTCGGCCTCGGCCTGGGCCTCGCGATCCTGATCGACGTGCTGATCGTGCGCATGGTCGTTGCGCCCGCGGTGGTGACGCTGCTGGGGGACCGCGCCTGGTGGCTGCCCGCGTGGCTGGACCGCGCGCTTCCCAACGTCTCGCTGGAAGGCCGCCGGGAGACCTTCGAGGTCGAGCCGGAGCGCGAGATGGTCCCCGTCGCGAGCGACTTGCAACCCGAGGCCCCACACGACGACGCGGCCCACGACGACGCGCCGGATGACGACGCGCCGGAGTCCCCGCCCGCGCCAATACCGGTCGCCTCATGACCGCACGAGCCTGTCGATCCCCGTGCGTCAGCTTCTACCGCTGACGCATCCACCGCATCCGAGAAGGAAGCAGTCCTCATGAACTCCGCAATTGCTCCAAAGGCGTACCCGCTTCGAATCGAGGCGGAGCTCTCGTCAGAGCTCAGCCGCGGGCTGTGGCTCGTCAAGTGGCTGCTAGTGATCCCGCACGTGATCGCGCTGGTCTTCCTGTGGGTCGCGTTCGTGATCCTCACGGTGGTCGCGTTCTTCGCGATCCTGGTCACGGGGCGTCACCCGCGCGCGATCTTTGACTTCAAGGTCGGTGTGCTGCGTTGGTCCTGGCGCGTGGCGTTCTACTCCTACAGCGCGCTCGGAAGCGACCGTTACCCGCCGTTCACGCTCGCCGACGTCCCCGACTACCCGGCGCGCCTGGAGGTCGAGTACCCGCAGGAGCTCTCGCGTGGCCTGGTCGTCGTGAAGTGGTGGCTGCTCGCGCTGCCGCACTACCTCATCGTCGGCGTGTTTGCAGGGGGCGCGTGGGCCGGCGTGAACGCGGCCAACGACGACTGGGCATGGACCTCCGGCGGCGGCCTGATCGGCCTGTTGGTCCTCATCGCGGGCGTGGTCTTGCTGTTTACCGGCCGCTACCCACGCAGCATCTTCGACTTCGTCATGGGGATGAACCGCTGGTGCTACCGCGTCGTCGCCTACGCCGCGCTGATGACCGACGCCTACCCGCCGTTCCGCCTGGACATGGGCGGCCCCGAGACGGCGCCTGAGACGGGCGCGACCGACGCCATCTGGCCCAAGCCCGCGGCCGGGCTCTGGTGAGGGCAGCAAGCGCAGCAACGATTGACGGCGTCAAGCCGACGACGCCCACCGCATCCGCGGCGGTCGGCGCGCATGGAGCAGATGCGATGAGGGCCATGACCCAGCAGCGCTACGGCGAGGCCGGCGACGTCCTGCGCCTCGAGGAGGTCGAGCGGCCCGAGATCGGAGACGACCAAGTGCTCGTCCGCGTGCACGCCGCCGGCGTGGACCGCGGCGTCTGGCACCTCATGACCGGGCTGCCCTACCCCGTCCGCGTCGCGGGGTACGGGCTGCGCGCGCCGAAGACCGGCGTCCGCGGCCGAGAGGTCGCCGGTCGCGTCGAGGCGGTTGGCAGGGACGTCGTGACCGTGCGGCCCGACGACGAGGTCTTCGGCATCGCCGAGGGCTCGTTCGCCGAGTACGCCTGCGCGCAGGAGAGCAAGCTCGCGCCCAAGCCCGCGAACCTCACCTTCGAGCAGGCGGCGGCCGTCCCGGTCTCCGCCCTCACCGCCTTGCAGGGCCTGCGCGACCACGGACGGCTCGAGGCGGGCCACAAGGTGCTGGTCATCGGCGCGTCGGGCGGGGTCGGGAGCTTCGCCGTGCAGATCGCCAAGGCGCTGGGAGCGAAGGTCACCGGCGTGTGCAGCACGAGCAAGGTGGACCTGGTCCGCACGCTGGGCGCCGACCATGTCATCGACTACACCAGCGCTGACATCGCCGATGCGGGCGAGCGCTACGACGTGATCCTCGACACCGGCGGGAACCGATCGCTGGGCCACCTACGGCGCGCGCTCAGGCCCCGGGGAACGCTCGTCATCGTGGGCGCCGAGACCGGCGGACGGTGGCTCGGAGGCGCCGACCGCCAGGTCCGCGCGCTGATGCTCTCCCTCTTCCTCGAACAGAAGCTGTGCTCATTCATCGCTGCGGAGAACCGCGAGGACCTCATCGCGCTCACCGAGCTCATCGAGTCCGGACGAGTCACGCCGGCGGTCGACCGGACCTACCCCCTGAGCGAGGTCCCAGCGGCCATCCGATACATGGAAGAAGGGCGCGCCCGAGGGAAGGTCGTCATCACGGTGCCCGGCGACATCGTGCGGGAACATCTGGGCGAGTCCGAGCCCTCCGCTCGCGTGGACTCCTAGTCGACCTCGTCGGCGGCGAAGTTGACCGAGGACCCGTGACCTCGTGGATGCAGCTAGATCGCGCCGCGCTGCGGCCGGAGGGCCTCCAGGTCCTCGCCCGCCGCCGCGCGACGCGGCGAGCAGCCGCGGCAGCCGCGCGCGAGCATGAGGAGCGGCACGTTCGGGATGACCGCGATCGAGAGCCCTAGCAGCACGCTCAGCTTGCACACTCGACCGGCTCGCGCACCCGCTCTCGATCGCTGCGTTACGCCTCCTCCATCCGCGCGGCCCGCCTCCGCGAGCCGATCCCCGACGACGGCAGGCCGCTGAGCGCTGATCGTCATCCAACGCCACCTCGGGCACACCAGCCTGGGCGTCACATCGATCTACCTGCAAGGCATCGACAGCGCCGAGATCATCGACGCCGTACATGCCGACGAGCGCCCATGATCCCTGTTGACACCTCGCAGAAGGGAGGCGAGCGCTGCCGCCGACCCGTGTCAGCGGTGCCCCCTTCAGGCAGCAGCCGCAGTGCGGCTCGCTCCATTGCGTCACTGCCCCAATGGACGAGGAGGAGCAACGCGGCCTTCGACTGCGACCCGGTGCGCGCTGCGTCAGCGCCGAGCGCGGGGCGTGCCGGCCTGCCACCAGTCCGGTTCTTCTCCGCTGTCGCGCAGCAACGCCAGGGTCCGCGCGGCCCGCTCCCACTCAGATCCAGACGAGCCGCAGAACTTCCACAGCTCGCGAGCCGAGCGCTTGTAGTGGTGGATCAGATCGTCCAGCTCGAAGGGATCGATCTCGCCGGCGTCAAGCCGCGCAAACCCCGTACGCACGTGCTCGAGCAGCGCCCGCAGCTGCTCGTCGTGGTACGCGCCGATGATCGCGCGCGCCTCGCGCCGCCGCAGGCGCTCGGATGTAGGACCGTCGCTGTCGCGATCAGCACTCACGTCAACGCGGACGCTAGCGCGACGGTCTGAGCGGAGGGACCCTCGTGGCGAGCAGCAGGCGCGGCGCCGTGACGCATCGCGGAGTCGGGCTCAGCTCGCGTTTGCATTCCCGGGCACACGTAGCCGCATGAGGATCCCTTGAGCGAGCGTCGCCCAAGCGCCCGACGAGCACCTCCCGCGAGAGGACGTGGCCAGCAGTTGCGCCGGCGCTGCTCGGCATCGACGACGAACCTCGCCGCCACGGGCAGCTGGCGGCTGCCGGGCATCGCGGCCACACGCCGCGTCCTTTGATCCACAACCGCGGCGCTCGTCGCGCAGCATCACTCGTGGCGCACCGTGCGGGACGGCGCCAAAGCAGAGCGCCAGCCGGCGCGAAGACCGGCACTCCGGCGGTGTAGCTACCGGATGGGTTTGCTCGCGATCTTGGCGAGCCGTTGATCGAGTGTCAGCAGGTTGGCGCCGGTCGCGAGAGCGGTTGCCAACGAGAGGGCGTCGTGGAGGCGCAGACTGCTGTGCGAAGAGCGAAGTTCTGCGGCTCGTCGAGAGATGTCGCGGTCGATCGCGATGACCTCGGCGCCGATCGCGGTGATGAACTCGTCGATCGCTTTGTCTGCGGCGCGCTTGATCGGGTGTACGAGGATCTCGGCGTAGACGCTCGCGGCGAGTAACACGCGGTCGCCGGTTGCGAGCCCGTGGGCGCAGGTCGTCGATGGCGCGCTGATGTTGGTCGTCGGATGCGTCCAGGAACGCGATCACGACATCTGCGTCGAGGGCTACCGTCGTCACTCGTCGCGCAGCGCGTCGAGGTATCCCGGGGGATAGGTCCCGGCGGGCAGGCTGCCGGCGAAGCGTTGCACCAGATCCTCGGCGCGCTCGAGCTCGATGCGGCCGCTGCCCGCCGCGCGGATGACGACCCCGTCGCCGGCGTTGATGCCAGCGGTGCGCAGCACGCCGACCGGAATCGTGACCTGATTCTTGCTGGACACCTTGCTCATGACCTTTACCACGGTCCCAAGTGCGTAAAGGCAGCATTTCGTTCGTGCGCGACGAAGCCGTTCGCGCGCAGGGTCAGAGGCTACGGGGAGTCCTGTCGGCGGACGGGTGTCCGGTGTCACCGCCGCGAGCCGCCTCCGTCCGGCTCGACGCCTACGGTTCCCAGCGTGGCCGGCGTCGCAACGCAACTGTGCGAGATCGACCTGTCCGAGGTCGAGTCGGCCGTGGGATCGCGGTCGTTCGAGCGCGGTCGTGCCTACGCCCGCAGCGGCCGGGTGGCCAAGTTCGAGTGGGGGCCCGATGGCGAGACGCTGACCGGCTCGGTGGTCGGCCAGGGCGCGCTGTACGAGACCGCGGCGTTCTTCGTCGGCGGTCGTGGTGGGTGGCTGGAGTTCGAGGACGGCGAGTGCACGTGCCCGATCGGCTACAACTGCAAGCACGTGGCGGCGATCGTGATCGCGGCCACCGACGCGCGCGGCGCTCGCCGACCGGCCCGCCAGCTGCCCTTGGCGAAGCAGCAGGTCGCCGCGCCGCAGCCGCCGTCCTGGGAGGCGCCGCTGCGCGCGCTCGTCGATGTGGCGCCGTCGCAGGCGAGCGGTAAGCCGCTGGCGATCGAGTTGGCGCTGCATGCCAGCGGCCTCGCGGGGCAGGGCGCGCCGCGGCTGATGGCCCGGCTGATGCGGCCAGGAGCGCGCGGCGGCTGGGTCAACGGCTCGCTGACGTGGAACGGGCTGGAGTCCTGGCAGGTTCAGAACGGCGGGTACCGCCCCGATCACCTCGCGCTCGTCGGTGAGCTGTACGCCGTGCACCGCGCGCGCGAGGGTCGCGCCAGCTACTACTACGGCTACGGTGCCGACAAGGCGCTCGACCTCACCGGCTGCGACAGCCGGCGGCTGTGGTCGCTGCTGGACGAGGCGGCCCGGCTCGGGCTGCCGCTCGTGCATGCGCGCTCGAATCTCGGCGAAGTGCAACGTCGCCACGGCGAGCTGGTGATCGACGTCACGCGTCGCGGCGAGCAGGGATCGCTCGTGAGCGCGGCGCTGCGCGTAGACGGTCCCGACGACCCGGCCCTCGAGCCCCTGCTGTTCCTCGGTCGAAGCGGGCACGGGGTCGTGTGCGTCCCGGCCGACACCGACGGCGTCCCCGCCGGGAGGCGGTTGTCGCTCGTGCGCCTCGCCCGCCCGGCCGCGCCGCAACTGCAGCGCATGATTCTCGATCGCGAGCGGTTGGAGATTCCGGCAGCCGAGCTTCAGCGCTTCGCCGACGAGCTCTGCCCCGCGCTGCGCCAGGTCGCGACGGTGGTGTCGACAGACGGGTCGTTCAGTCCGCCCGAGATCTCCGCGCCCCAACTCGTGCTGCGTGCGAGCTACGGCGCCGGTCACGCGGTCCGAGTCGGCTGGGAGTGGGCGTACGAGGTCGGCCAGACCAGCCGGCGAGTACCACTCGCTGTCGACGGCGCGGCCCCGGGATTCCGCGACCTCCACGCCGAGCGCATGACGCTTGCGGACACGGTTCTTACCGGGACGGGTCTGGAGCGTCTCGGCCTCCTCGACGGCTCGGGGCGGCCGGCCGACGCACCGCCGGCCTCGCTGAGCGGCCTGGAGAGCATGCGGCTGACGACCGAGGATCTGCCGCGCCTGGCGCGGGTGCCCGGCGTCGCGGTCGAGGTCGACGGGGAGCCCGCGGACTACCGCGACGTCGCCGACTCGCTGCAGATCGGCGTGTCCACCGCCGACATCGCCGGCGAGCGCGACTGGTTCGACCTCGGCGTGACGATCAGCGTCGAGGGGCGCGAGCTGCCGTTCGCCGAGGTGTTCGCCGCGCTCGCGAGCGGCGAGCCGCACGTGCTGCTCGAAGACGGCGCGCACTTCTCGCTGCTGGAGCCGCGCCTGCAGTCGCTGCGGCAACTGATCGAGGAGGCCGACGCGCTGACAGACTCGCAGTCGGCGCCGCTGCGGATCAGCCGCTATCAGGCCGGGTTGTGGTCCGACCTCGTCGCGCTTGGTGTCGTGACCGAGCAGGCGCAGGCGTGGCAGCGCCAGGTCGGAGCGCTGCTGGAGCTCGACGTGCTCTCCGAGCACGACCCGCCCGAATCGCTGACGGCGCAGCTGCGCCCGTACCAGCGCGACGGCTTCGGCTGGCTGGCATCGCTGCGGGAGCTCCAGCTCGGCGGCATCCTCGCCGACGACATGGGGCTCGGCAAGACGCTGCAGGCGCTCGCGATGATCTGCCACGCGCGCAGTCGCGAGGCTGCGGTCGGTCCGTTTCTCGTGGTCGCGCCGACGAGCGTCGTGTCCAACTGGAGGGCAGAGGCGGCGCGCTTTGCTCCCGGGCTCGCGGTCGCGGCGGTGACCGACACGCTCGCACGGTCGGGCCGGTCGATCGACGACGTGGCCGGCGCAGATGTCGTCGTCACGACGTACACGCTGCTGCGTCTCGACGCTGAGCTCTACCGCAGTGTCAACTGGGCCGGCGTGATCCTCGACGAGGCGCAGTACGTCAAGAACCACCAGGCCAAGACGTACCGCTGCGTCCGCGAGCTGGCGGCGCCGTTCAAGCTGGCGATCACCGGCACGCCGATGGAGAACAACCTCATGGAGCTGTGGTCGCTGCTGTCGATCACGGCGCCCGGGCTGTTCCCCGACCCCAAGCGGTTCGCCGAGCAGTACGCGCGGCCGATCGAGCGCGCCGGCGACGCCGAGCGGCTCGAGCGGCTACGGCGCAGGATCAAGCCGCTCGTCAAGCGCCGCAGCAAGGAGCTCGTGGCGGCCGATCTCCCGCCAAAGCAGGAGCAGACACTTGACGTCGACCTGAATCCGCGCCATCGCAAGCTCTACGACACCTACCTGCAGCGGGAGCGCCAGAAGATCCTCGGCTTGATCGACGACTTCGACCGCAACCGCTTCACGATCCTGCGCTCGATCACGCTGCTGCGCCAGCTGAGCCTGCACCCGGGACTGGTCGACGACAGCCACGACGCCGTGCCCTGCGCCAAGCTCGACGCGCTCGTCGAGCAGCTGGGCGACGTGATCGGCGGCGGCCACCGGGCGCTCGTGTTCAGCCAGTTCACCGGCTTCCTCGCCAAGGTCCGCGAGCGGCTGGACCACGAGGGCATCGGTTACTGCTACCTCGACGGCCGCACGCGGCGGCGAGACCGGGTGCTCGAACGCTTCAAGGAAGCGACCGACCCCGTGTTCCTGATCAGCCTCAAGGCCGGCGGGTTCGGTCTGAACCTCACCGAAGCCGACTACTGCTTCCTGCTGGACCCTTGGTGGAATCCGGCCACCGAGGCACAGGCGATCGATCGCACCCACCGTATCGGCCAGACCCGCCCGGTGATGGTCTACCGGCTCGTCGCGCGGGACACGATCGAGGAGAAGGTCGTGGCCCTCGCACGACGCAAGGCCGCGCTGTTCAGCGGCGTCATGGACGACGGCGACCTGTTCGCCAGCACGATCACGGCGCAGGACATCCGCGGACTGCTCGGCTGATCTGCGAGCCGCCGGCGCCCGGCCTACGTCGTCATCCCCGGCGGCGGAGCCGGAGCTGCCCGGACGTCGAGCGTGGCGCCCACACCCCTGGTACACCATTGTCGCGGTTGTGCCGCGGTCATGCTCGCAAAGCCGGCTCGAGCGGAGTTGGTGCGCGACCCGAGGACAGTCGGGCTCATCGGCGACGCTGTAGGGTGCCGCTGCACCTCTTCCCTGCGCTGGCGTTGCTCGAGATCGCCGCGCCGTCGGTCTGCTCGTGGACATCGTCGTTCGGACGCCTGGCGTCGCGGCGGGTGGCAAGCCCCAGCGGAGAAACGTTTGGTGTAGCGCCGAGGGTCACCGAACGAGACGGCCTAGACCGCACTGCCGTGGCCGGTGAGCGTCTCGCCGTGCTGTCGGCCGCTGCGCAGGTCCCAAACGCGCACCGTCCCGTCGTCGCCGGCGGAGACGGCGATCGGGCGCCCGTCGAGCTCACCGACTCGGCGCTGATCATCGACGCGATGGACCTGCTCTACGCCGGCAACCTCGAGGGCTTCGTCATCGTCTCGAGCGACAGCGATTTCACGCGGCTGGCGACACGGTTGCGAGAATCGGGGATGACCGTGTACGGGCTCGGGCTCCGCAAAACGCCCGCGCCCTTCGTGGCCGCTTGTGACCGCTTCATCTACCTCGACCTTGTGAGCCAGGAGCGGCAAGGGACCGCGCACCGAGCATCGCAAGACCAGGAGCCGACTCCGCCTCTGCCCAACCTGAAGCGGATCCTGTCCACGGCGATCACCAGCACGTCCAAGGACGACGGCTGGTCCAATCTCGGCGAGGTCGGGTCCTACCTGATCAAGAGTCATGCCGCGTTCGATCCGCGCGACTACGGGCACACAAAGCTCGGTGAACTGGTCCGCAAAGAGCCCTACGTCGAAGTGAAGGACGTGCCCGGTCCAACCGGGCCGAGCCAGGTGTGGGTGCGGCTGAAGCCAACCGCTCGCGAGAACGCACGGAGCCGATAAGCCGATCGGGATGGAAAGGCCCGCGGCCGTGTCGCTTTGGACGAATAGGGGCAGCCGACGCCCTCCGCGACCCCGACTCAGGCTCTCATGTGCGGATTGGGCCGTGGGACACGCCGGAGCGCTGGACAGAGCGTCCCAGCTCCCGCTCACGACCTGAACGCGCCGCCGGTGCGCCTCAGCCCGCCAGCTCGACGGGCGGCCCGTACTCCCACACGCCGTCGAGCAGGCGGGCCAGGCGGTAGGTCGTCGCCTGGCCGGCCGGAGCCGTACGCTCGAAGAAGCCGTCACGGCCGGTCAGGAAGGCCGGGCCGTTGCTGTCACAGCGCGGCCCCACCGTGCCCACGGGTGTCCACCGGCCGGTCTGTGGATCGATGGCCTCCACGCCGACGACGTGGGGGCCGCGGCCGGGACGCACGCCCCCGAAGAGCACGGTCACGCGCTGACCGTCGACCTCGCGCTCGGTCACGAAGAACGGCAGCTTGAAGGCCTCCGCGGCGGGCTTGGCCTGCCCGTCGTGGGTGAAGAGGCCCATCTGGAAGTCACGCCAGTAGCCACGAGTGCCCGGCTTGCGCCCCGATTCGGCGGCGTCGATGTCGCGCAGCAGGAACTGGGCGTGGCTGCGCACGGCAGGCTGCTGCCAGGCCAGCCACGTCGACCAGCCGATGAAGCGCGCCTGCTGCTGTGGCGTGTAGAGCTGGAACGGGTCGGGCGGGCGGGTCTCGTAGCCGTACTCGGTGAACCACACGTCCCAACGGCGCTCGGTGCGACCCTCGCGGTGCAGGTTTTCCAGCAGCGTCACCAGTCGGTCGGTGTCGGCGATCGGGGCCATGTCGCGCTGCGGGCTGGAGGTGCCCGGGGTCGTGGTGCGGGAGTAGGGGTGATGGGCGAAGCCGTCCGCGCGCAGCGGCTCGAAGTTCTCGCACTCGGGCACGTCGAGGTGCTCCAGGCGCTCGTCCACGCAGGCCATCTCGCGCACGAAGCGCAGCGGCGGCACGCCGCCGCGGCCGTCCACCGTCGAGCCGCGTGCGGCGGTGTTGCCGATGAGCACGCGGTTGAACGGGTCGACCCGCTTGATGGCCTGATAGGCCTCGTTGTGCATCGCGCGGTAATG
>JAHWJE010000270.1 GCA_019348575.1 Actinomycetota bacterium
AGCGGCAGGCGCAGGTAGTCGATCGGCGACGCGGGCGACGCGAGGTGGTACACGAAGTCGACGGGGCGCTCGACGAAGTACGGCTCGACGATGTCGAGCTGCAGGAACTCGAAGTCGGGCGAGCGGATGTGCTCGATGTTCGTCAACGAGCCCGTTTCCAGGTTGTCGACGCAGATGACGCAGTGGCCGCGGGCCAGCAGCTCGTCGCACAGATGCGAGCCCAGGAAGCCGGCGCCACCGGTGACAAGGCAGGTGGCCATGGAGCGGCACTCTACCGGCGCGCGAGCCGCGCGCGACGTCGGGCTATCGCTTGCGTGCGGCGCGCAGGTGCTTCTTCTTGAGGTCGGGCGAGATCACGACCAGCCCGTCGGGGCGCTTGTGGGCGAAGCCTCTGACGATGAGGCGCTTCGCCACGACCGGACAGCGCTTGCAGCGTGGATTGCTCTTGCAGCACCGCTTCTTCGGCTTGACGAGCAACTTCATTAGGGGAGCCTAACCGATCCGTCGAGGCGCGGGTACAGTTCCAGCATGCCCGCCCAAGCCTTTGTCGAGCTCCTGAATGAGCAGATCGGCCACGAGTTCGCCGCCTCGCAGCAGTATCTCGCGATCGCGTCGTACTACGACGACGAGACGCTGCCGCGCCTGGCGTCGTTCTTCTACGCCCAGGCGCTGGAGGAGCGCAACCACGCGCTGATGATGGTCCAGTACCTGCTCGACGCGGGAGCCCCGGCGCCGATTCCCGGCGTCGCCGCTCCGCACAACGGCTTCGGCGACGTCGTCGAGCCCGTCGTGCTGGCGCTCGAGCAGGAGCGCCGCGTCACCGATCAGATCAACGCCCTCGCCGCGATCGCCCGCCAGGAGGGCGACTACTCGAGCGAGCAGTTCATGCAGTGGTTCATCAAGGAGCAGATCGAGGAGGTCGCCGCGATGAACGACCTGTTCAAGGTCGTCAGCCGCTCGCGCGAGAACCCGCTGCTCGCCGAGGAGTACCTCGCGCGCGAGGCGCCCGGCGAGCGGAGCGCGGATCCGACGGCGCCGCCGGTGGCCGGCGGGCCGCTGTAGCCGCCGCGCCTGGCGGACATGCTCGCTCGCTCACTCAGCGCGGTGGCGCGCGTGCGCGCGCGCCTGGGGTCTGCCGCGCCGCCGCGCGAGACGCTCATCGCGCAGCACGTCGCCGGCCGCTCGTTCCTGGACGTCGGCTGCATGTGGAGCATCGACGGCGCGCTGTGCTTCGCCGCCGAGGACGCCGGCGCGGCGTCGGTGACCGGGGTCGACGTGATGGGCCCGACCGAGCGCTTCAGCGCCGAGCGCGCGCGGCGCAACTCCGCCGTGCGCTTCGTCCAGGGCGACGTGCACGAGCCAGCGACGATCGCCGAGATCGGCCGGCACGACGTCGTCTGGTGCTCGGGCGTGCTCTACCACGCGCCGCATCCGCTGCTGACGCTCGAGCGGCTGCGCGAGCTGACGGGCGCCACGCTGCTGCTCGCCACGGAGACGATCGCCGAGACGCCGGGCCGGCGCGACACCTGCGTGATCGCGCCGTCGCAGGACGAGCACCCCAATGCCGAGCCCGCCACCGGCCCCGGCGCCGGCTACGGGCCGTGGTACTGGGGCATCTCGCCATCGGCGCTTCGCACGATGCTCAAGTTGACCGGCTTCGCGGTCGCCGAGGAGCACCGCACGCCCTTTCACGTGACCGTCGTCGCGACCTGACCTCTTCGCGTCGCGCCGACCGCAGGCCGGCCGCCTACGAGGCGCGCTCGGGGCGCGTGCCGAGCGTGACGCTCAGCGTGCGCTCGTCGCCGCCGCGGCGTATGCGGACCTCGATCCTGTCGCCCGGCTTGCGCTCGCTGACGGCCGACGACACGTCTGCCGACTCGCTGACCTCGCGACCGCCGATCGCGACGATGCGATCGCCCGGGCGCAGTCCTGCCCGCGCCGCCGGGCCGCCGGGGACGACGCCGGCCACGACCGCGCCGACGCCGGTCCGCGCGTCGCCGGTCTCGACGCCGAGGTAGGGCCGCTTGATCTCGCGCCCCTCCTTGAGCGCCGGCAGGATCTCCTTGGCCGTGTCGACCGCGATCGCGAAGCCGACGCCGTCGTTCGCGCCGCTGCTCGAGGCGATCTGCGCGTTGATGCCGATCACGCGCCCGGAGGCGTCGAGCAGCGGACCGCCGGAGTTGCCGGGGTTGATCGCCGCGTCGGTCTGGATCGCGTTGTCGATCGTGAAGCCGTTGGGCGACCGGATCGGCCGGCCGACCGCCGAGATGACGCCGGTCGTCACGGTGCCGGCGAGCCGGAAGGGGCTGCCGATCGCGATCGCCGGCTCGCCGACCTTGAGGTTCTTCGAGGATCCCAGCGGCAACGGCGTGAGCGCGTGGTCGTCGGGGTCGATCTTCAGCAGCGCGAGGTCGCTCGAGGCGTCCGCGCCGACGACGCGCGCGGTGATCGGCGCGCCCTCGCTGAAACGCACGCGGACGCTCTCGGCGTCCTCGACGACGTGCTCGTTGGTGAGGATGTGGCCGTCGTCGTCGACGACGAACCCCGAGCCGCTGCCGCCGCCGGCGGCGGTCAGCGTCTCGACGGAGACGACGCCCTTGCTCACGCGGGCATAGAGGTCCGAGACGTCGGTCGCCGCGCGCGCGGCGGTCGAGCCGGAGCTCTCGCTGGAACCCGCGGGGGCGGGCGCGGCCGCGGGCGCGGGCGCGGACGCCGGCGCGGGCTCGTCGGAGTCGAAGACGCCGGCGACGGCGAGTGCGCTGAACGGGATCGCGACGGCGAGGGCCCCGAGCAGCGCGGCGAGGAAGTTCGACTTTCGGTGGTCGGCGTTCATGGTGGCAATCCAACCTAGCGTCGCTGAAGCGCAGCTCTCCGCGTCGTAAGAGTTCTCATAGGGTCTGTCGCGAGCGCAGCGCGACAGGCCCTCGTCGGGATGCGCCGCCGCGCGCGCGATCCGTACGCTCTGCATATGTCGACTCAAGAGCGCTTGACCGTCGCCCCGATCGTCGGCCCGGACGATCCCCGGCGCTTCACCGACTCGGGCATCGAGATCCAGCCGCTCTACACCGAGGACGACCTTCCGGCCGACCTCGAGCTCGGCGAGCCCGGGTCGTTCCCGTACACGCGCGGTGTGCATCCGGAGATGTACCGCAAGCGCCCGTGGACGATGCGCCAGTACGCGGGCTACGCGTCGGCGACCGAATCCAACGAGCGCTACAAGTACCTGCTCGCCCACGGGTCGACGGGGCTCTCGATGGCGTTCGACCTGCCGACGCAGCTCGGCCTGGACTCCGACGACCCTCGCTGCCTCGGCGAGGTCGGCCGAACGGGAGTGTCGATCGACACGATCGACGACATGCGCATGGTCTTCGACGGGATCCCGCTCAACGCGATCTCGACGTCGATGACGATCAACGCGCCGGCGACGGTGCTGCTGGCGCTGTACTCGCTCGTCGGCGAGGAGCAGGGCTGCGCGCTGGAGGAGCTGCGCGGCACGACGCAGAACGACGTGCTCAAGGAGTACATCGCGCGCGGGAACTTCATCTACCCGCCCGAGGGCACGATGCGCCTGACGACCGACCTCTTCGCGTACTGCAAGG
>JAHWJE010000271.1 GCA_019348575.1 Actinomycetota bacterium
AAGAAGATCGAGCACGACGAGACGATCTTCCGCGAGCTCAAGGAGCGCTTCGGCTCGCCGTACGGCTTCGGCGTCTACTTCCGCGGCGGCATGGGCGCCGAGGCGATCCGCGACCTGCTCCAGCAGGTCGACCTCGAGGCGGAGTCCGAGGAGCTCGGCGAGATGGTGCGCAGCGCCAAGGGCCAGAAGCAGGCCCGCGCGGTCAAGCGCCTGAAGGTCGTCAGCGCGTTCATCCAGTCCGGCAACCGCCCCGAGCAGATGGTGCTCGAGGCCGTTCCGGTCATCCCGCCGGAGCTGCGCCCGATGGTCCAGCTCGACGGCGGCCGCTTCGCGACGTCGGACCTCAACGACCTCTACCGCCGCGTCATCAACCGCAACAACCGCCTCAAGCGGCTGCTGGACCTCGGCGCGCCGGAGATCATCGTGAACAACGAGAAGCGGATGCTCCAGGAGGCCGTCGACGCGCTGTTCGACAACGGCCGCCGCGGGCGCCCCGTCACCGGTCCGGGCAACCGGCCGCTGAAGTCGCTGAGCGACATGCTCAAGGGCAAGCAGGGCCGCTTCCGCCAGAACCTGCTCGGCAAGCGCGTGGACTACTCCGGCCGCTCGGTCATCGTGGCCGGCCCGTACCTGAAGCTGCACCAGTGCGGGCTGCCCAAGCTCATGGCGCTGGAGCTCTTCAAGCCGTTCATCATGGCCCAGCTCGTCGAGCGCAAGGCGGCGCAGAACATCAAGGCCGCCAAGAAGATGGTCGACTCGATGATCCCCGAGGTCTGGGACGTCCTCGAGCAGGTCATCCACGAGCACCCGGTGCTGCTCAACCGCGCGCCGACGCTTCACCGCCTGGGCATCCAGGCCTTCGAGCCCGTGCTCGTCGAGGGCAAGGCGATCCAGGTGCACCCGCTCGTCTGCCACGCGTTCAACGCCGACTTCGACGGCGACCAGATGGCGGTCCACCTCCCGCTCAGCGCCGAGGCGCAGGCGGAGGCCCGCATCCTCATGCTGTCGAGCAACAACATCCTGTCGCCGGCCAACGGCCAGCCGCTGGCGACGCCGACCCAGGACATGATCCTCGGCGCCTACTACCTGACGTACGGGCCCGAGGCCGACGAGCTGGAGCAGATCGACCCGGCCACCTACGAGCCCAAGCCGCACGTGTTCCGCACGGCGCAGGAGGCCGAGCTCGCCTACGAGCTGGGCCAGGTCAAGCTGCACGACCTCGCGGAGTTCCGCGTGCTCGGCCGCGAGGGCGGGCACGTGCTCACGACGATCGGGCGGATCATCTACAACGATCGCATCGAGCGGGCGCTGCTGGAGACGATGGGCGACCAGTTCGACGTCTCGCAGTACGAGTTCGTCAACCGCTCGATGAAGAAGCGCGACACGACCGAGCTCGTCGACCAGCTCGTCCAGAGCTACGGCGCGACGACGATCTCGCAGGTGCTCGACGCCTTCAAGGACCTCGGCTTCGAGTTCTCCACGAAGGCCGGCATCACGATCTCCAAGAACGACGTCGTGATCCCGCCCAGCAAGGGCGACATCGTGAAGTCCTACGAGGACAAGGTCGCCGAGCTGCAGGGCCAGTACGACATGGGCCTGATCACGCAGGAGGAGCGCCACGAGGCGGTCGTCGAGCAGTGGAACGCCTGCACGGAGGAGGTCGCCGACGCGATGGTCGACAACCTCGACGTCCTGAACCCGATCTTCATGATGGCCAACTCAGGCGCCCGTGGGTCGTTCAAGCAGATCCGCCAGCTCGCCGGGATGCGCGGCCTGATGGCCAACCCGAAGGGCGACATCATCGAGCGTCCCGTGAAGGCGAACTTCATGGAGGGCCTCGACGTGCTCGAGTACTTCACCTCGACGCACGGCGCCCGCAAGGGCCTGGCCGACACAGCCCTGCGGACCGCCGACTCGGGCTACCTGACGCGCCGTCTGGTCGACGTCGCGCAGGACGTGATCATCCGCGAGGCCGACTGCGGCACCGACGAGTACATCGAGCTGCTGCTGCACAAGGACGACGGCTCGCTCAACGACAACCTGCTCGGCCGCTTCGCCGCCGCCGAGGTGGCGACCAAGCGCGGCCGCGTGATCGTCGAGAAGGGCGCGATCATCGATCGCCCCGAGCTCGCCGACATCGAGGAGAACCTCGACCAGATGAACGCCGACGGTCACGGCGCGGTGAAGATCGCGGTGCGCTCCGTGCTCAAGTGCGAGGCGGCCAGCGGCGTCTGCCAGGCCTGCTACGGGCGCTCGATGGCCTCCGGCCAGACGGCGCAGATCGGCGACGCGGTCGGCATCATCGCCGCGCAGTCGATCGGCGAGCCGGGGACGCAGCTGACGATGCGCACGTTCCACACCGGCGGCGTCGCCGGCGCGGACATCACGCACGGCCTGCCGCGCGTCGTGGAGCTGTTCGAGGCGCGCAAGCCCAAGGGCCTGGCGAAGATCGCCGAGCAGGACGGCGCGGTGACGATCGAGGACTCCGACAAGGCGCTGACGGTCGTCATCACCGATGACGCCGGCGAGGAGCATCGCCATACGTTCCCGCGGCGCACGCGGCTGTTCGTCGAGAACGGCGAGCGCGTCGAGGCCGGCAAGCAGCTCAACGAGGGGTCGCTGTACCCGCACGAGCTGCTGGCGATCCGCGGCCGCACCGAGACCGAGCAGTACCTCGTCAAGGAGGTGCAGGAGGTCTACGTGTCCCAGGGCGTGGACATCAACGACAAGCACATCGAGCTGATCGCCCGGCAGATGCTCAAGAAGGTGCGCGTCGACCAGAAGGGCGACACGGACTACCTCCCGGGGCAGTTCGTCGACCGCTTCGAGTTCGCGCGCATCAACGACGACGTCATCGCCAAGGGCGGCGAGGCCGCGCAGTACGAGGACATCATCCTCGGCATCACGAAGGCGTCGCTGAACACGGACTCGTTCCTGTCGGCGGCCTCCTTCCAGGAGACCACGAAGGTCCTCACCGACGCGGCGCTCGAGGGCAAGATCGACCGCCTCAACGGCCTGAAGGAGAACGTCATCATCGGCAAGCTGATCCCGGCGGCGACGGGGCTGAAGCGCTACCGGCGCATCGAGATCGAGCCGACCGAGCCGCTGCCGCGCGCGATGGACGACGTCGGCCTGCTCGACCAGGACGAGATCGCCGCCGAGCTCGGGCTCGGCGACGGCGACGGGCTGGGCGGGTTCGGATCGGCGTTCAACGACGACATCGCCTCGCTCGAGGAGATCGGCAGCGGGGCCGGCGACACCGGCTTCGCCGAGGAGCTCGCCGACCTCGACGTGCCGCAGGACTCAGGCTCGACCGAAGAGTGAGGGTTGGGGGGCGGCGCCGCACTTGAGCGGCGCCGCGCCACGCCGTACGTCCGTCCGGGCGCCTTCTTCTACAGCGCCCCCTCTCACGGCCGATCACCGGCGGGATGGGGCTTCGCGCACGCGTGTGGCTGGTCCTGCCCATCCTCGGGTTGGTGGCGGCGTGCGTCTTCGCGTCCTCGGCGGCGGCGTACACCTACGTCGTCCGGCCCGATTCGACGATCGAGTCCGGCCTGTGGTCGACGATCCCGAGCGGCACCTTCCAGTCGGTCCTC
>JAHWJE010000272.1 GCA_019348575.1 Actinomycetota bacterium
CGCGGCGACACCGGCGCTGCGGTGAGCAGCCCCGGGGTCGCCGCGACGAGCGCCCGCCGCATCAGCGCTTGCGCAGGCGCAGCGTCGCCCAGATCCCGGCGTGGTCGGACGGGTAGATCCCGCCGACCTGGCGCGTGCCGAGGATGCCCGAGCGCAGCGCGCGGATCCGCGGTCCGATCGGGTTCGGGTGCCCGATGGTCGTCGCCATACGGTTGTACGTTATCGCATACGCTCGCCGCCTTCGCGCTGCGGCCGCGGCCCGTACTGCCGCGATCGCCGCAGTAGCCTGCTTCGACGTGGCTGCAGCGCCGTTCCTGCCACCCGACGTGCTCGTGCTCGCCAGCGGCGGAACGCTCGGCGAGGCCTGGATGAGCGGGCTCCTCGCCGGCGTCGAGGACGCCACGGGACACGACTTTCGCATGACCGAGTCGCTCGTGGGGACCTCGGCCGGATCGCTCGTCGCGGCGGCGCTCGTCGCCGGCCAGCGCCCGCGCCGGCCGCGCCCGCAGACCGCCCTGCTCGGGCTGCCGTCAGGTGACGCGTCCGGCGACGTCGCCGCCCAGAGCTCGTCGCGGCTGGCGGCGCAGTGGCTGCCGCTACCGCGCACGATCCTGCAGAGCGTCGGCCGCGAGGCCGTCCGGCTCGCCGGCGTCGCCGCGACGCCGCTGGCGCCGCTGGCGCTCGCGGCGGGCGCCAACAGCAGCACCGCGCTGCGCGCCGCCCTGCTCGGCCGCGCGCCGGGCAGGGACACGTCGCTGGAGGCGATGCGCGACGGGATCGAGCGGTCCGGTGCGCGCTGGGACGGACGCCTGCGCGTCGTCGCGGTCGACCGGGGCAACGGGCACCGCGTCGTGTTCGGCGCGCCCGGCGCGCCGGAGGCGACCGTCGGCGAGGCCGTGCAGGCCTCCTGCTCGGTGCCGTGGGTCTTCGCCCCCGTGAAGATCGGCGGGCGCGAGTACGTCGACGGCGGGGTCTGGAGCAACACGAACCTCGACATCGCCCCCGCCGGCCGCGCGACGCAGGTGCTGTGCCTGAACCCGATCATGAGCCTCGACATCGCGATGGCCTCCGCCTTCGGCCTGCTGCGCGCGATCGCCGGCAGCACGGCGGCGCTCGAGGCACTCGCGCTGCGCAGCCGCGGCGCGAAGGTGCGGATGATCGGCCCGGCGCACGAGATCGCGCGCGTCATGGGCCGCAACCTGATGGACGCGGGGCGGCGCGAGGAGGTGCTCGCGGGCGCCTACGCGCAGGGACTCGAGCTCGGCGGCGCGGCCGCCTGAGCGGCCGGCGCAGCCCGCGCTACGGCGTCGGCACCGGCTCGCCGGCGCGGAGGTCGACGGCGAGCGCGGCCGCCTGCGCCTTGCGCACGACGTTTGACAGCGCGCGCACGTAGGCCGTGCCGGCCGCCTCGATGATGTCGGTCGCAACGCCCTGCCCGGAGGCCGAGTGGCCCTCGTACTCGAGCACCACCGACGACTCGCCGAGCGCGTCCTGCCCGCCCGTCACGGCGTCGACGCGGAAGGCGCGCAGCTGGGCGTCGATCCGCGTGGCGGCGTTGATCGCCGCGAAGACCGAGTCGATCGGGCCGTCGCCGGTGCCCGTCGCCGTTGCGGTCTCGCCGTCGGGCAGCGTCACGGTGACCTCCGCGTGCGGCTCGCGCCCCGACGCGGCGGCGACGATGAAGCTGTCGAACGTGTAGCTCGCAAGCTCGTTGCGCAGGTCGTCGGTGACGAGCGCCTCGAGGTCCATCGCCGTGACCTGCTTCTTCTTGTCGGCGATCTCCTTGAAGCGCTTGAAGGCCGTGTTCAGCGCCGCACCCTCGACGACGAAGCCGAGCTCGGCGAGCGTCTGCTTCAGCGCGGCGCGACCGGAGTGCTTGCCGAGCACGAGCGAGTTGGCGTCGAGGCCGACGCTCGTGGCGTCCATGATCTCGTAGGTCGTGCGCTCCTTGATGACGCCGTCCTGGTGGATCCCCGACTCGTGCGCGAACGCGTTGCGCCCGACGATCGCCTTGTTGGGCTGCACGACGTAGCCGGTCAGGCGCGAGACGAGCCGCGACGTGCGCGCGAGCTCCTTCGTGATGACGCTCGTGTGCAGGCCCGAGACGTCGCCGCGCGTGTGCAGCAGCATCACGATCTCCTCGAGCGACGCGTTGCCCGCGCGCTCGCCGAGCCCGTTGATCGCGCACTCGATCTGCCGCGCGCCCGCGAGCGCCCCGGCATAGGAGTTCGCGACCGCGAGCCCGAGGTCGTCGTGGCAGTGCGTGGAGACGACGACGTCCGCGAGCTCGGGGATCAGGCGGTACAGGCCCTGCAGGTAGGCCATGTACTCCTCGGGCGTCGTGTAGCCGACGGTGTCGGGGATGTTGATCGTCGTCGCGCCCTCCTCGATCGCCGCGGCGCAGACCTCGGCGGTGTACTCCAGGTCGGCGCGCGTGGCGTCCATCGGCGAGAACTCGACGTCGTCGACATAGGACCTCGCGTGCGCGACGGCCGCCCGCGCCTGCGCGAGGACGTCCTCGCGCGTCGAGCGGAACTGGTGGACGATGTGGATGTCCGAGGTCGAGATGAACGTGTGGATCCGCGGTCGGTCGGCGTCGCGGACGGCTCGCGCCGCGGCCTCGACATCGGGCGCTTGAGCGCGCGCGAGGCCGGCGATGATCGGGGGGGCGGGGTCGAAATCCGCTCGCGCGATCGCCTCGACGGCCTCGAAGTCGCCCGGCGACGCGATCGGGAACCCGGCCTCGATGACGTCGACGCCGAGGCGGGCGAGCTGGTGGGCGATCTCGAGCTTCTCGGCGGTGTTGAGCGAGATGCCGGGTGACTGCTCGCCGTCGCGCAGCGTCGTGTCGAAGATCCGGACGTGGTTGGGGTCCTGCGCGTTGCTGCTCATGACGTGTCGTGCTCCCTTGCTGAAGGCTCGTGATGTGCTGCTTCTCAGTCGGTTTGCGGCAGTGCGGCCGCCACGCAGACAGCTCCCCCTAGCGGGGGAGCAGGAGAAGCTCAGACAGCGCGAGCACGTGCGTCATGCGCGTCGCAGTGTAAGTCATGCGCCCGCGCTTGCCCAGGGATGCTCGACCGGCTGCATCCCCGAGACGCGGGAGTCGGAGCCGCCGATGCTCTACGGGCGCTTTGACTTCGCCTACGGCCACGGCCGTGCCGAAGCTGCTCGAGTACAACGCCGACACGCCGACGGGGCTGCTCGAGGCGGCGGCCGTGCAGTGGTACTGGGCGCGCGACGGCGCCGTCGGCGTGGCGGCGCAGGCGGTCGGCTTCGTCGTGTTGGACCTGCTGACCCCGGGCAGGCTCAACGTCATCTGCGCGAACGAGAAGCTGCACCCGGCGACGCTCGTCTCGGCGGCGGTGCAGGTCTCGGTGGCGCTCGTGGTCTGCGCGTCGCTGACGTAGCCGCCAGATGCCGCGCGCTACCGGCGCGGCGGCAGCCTCGGCCACGAATCGCGGCATCGAGCAACGACGAGCAGGGCATCACCTTTCTCAATGGCGCGCGATACCGGATTTCCGACGCAGGACGCACAGGACGACTTCCTGCGCATGCGGCGCAGGCGCGTCTTCGCCCAGCTCACGGCGC
>JAHWJE010000273.1 GCA_019348575.1 Actinomycetota bacterium
AGCAGTGCAGCGAGCATCGCTCGGGCAGGGCTCCGTGATGCATAAGCGGAACCCCAGCCGCCGATAGGAAGCCGTTTCGGCAGGCGTTCGTCCGTTGACACGGGCCGTCGAGTGCCGGTGCATATTCCGCCAACCCGCGCGTCAGCTGAGGCGAGGCGTGCCGTAGCGCAGCCTGAGCCTGCCGACGAGCGCGGCGCGCAGGAGATCCATCCGACCGTGCAGCATCCGGCGCTCGTACGAGACGACGTGCTCGCGGGCCGCGAACCGGTAATGACATCTCGCAGCTCCTGCTCCGAGAGCGAACCGGGTCCGCGAACGTCGCGTCGCTCATGACGTCGAGATCGCCGCTGTCGCGGTCGGGAGACGCTGGCGCTGCCGTGTGCTCGAAGTCAACCGCGAAGCCGGCCACGTCCTGCTCGACCCCGACGCGATGGCGTCCGAGCCTCAGCGCCTCGCGCAGCTCGTGCTCCAGGCTGCGCTGCATGCAGCCTCGGCAAACCGGCTTCGCTGCTGCTCAGGGTCGTCGATCAAGGACACGTGAGCTCGCATTCAACCGGATCGGGTCGCTCGATTGCGGTTCTGTCCGCTCTCGGCGGCCACAGCCGCGTCGATCACCAGGCTATGAGGCATCCGAACGGGTTCCGTGCCCGCAAGGGCTTGCGTGGACGTTCGCGTCGCTGCAACGACAAGGCCCATGATGGTGACCCTCACCGGCGCGACGGGGTTCGTCGGCTCCCGCCTCGTCGCGGCACTGCGCGCGCGAGGAGACGACGTCACTGTGCTGTCACGCGACGCACCTCGCGCACGCGAGCGCCTGGGGGTGGATGCGGTCGCCTGGGATTGGCAGGAGGGTCCGGCTCCCGTCGCTGCGCTGGCCGGACGCGACGTCGTCGTGCATCTCGCCGGCGAGCCGGTCGCCCAGCGCTGGAACGCCACGGTCAAAGACAAGATCCGCGACAGCCGAGAGCGTGGCACCCGCCAGCTCGTCGCCGGTCTCGCAGCCGCCGATCCTCGTCCCGCGCGGCTGGTGTGCGCCTCGGCGTGCGCGTACTACGGGCCGCACGGCGACGAGATCGTCGACGAGACGAGCCCCGCCGGCCGCGATTTCCTTGCCGATGTCTGCGTGCGCTGGGAGCGAGCGGCCGACGGTGCGGCGCAGCTCGGCGTGAGCGTCGTCGTGGTCCGGACGGGCATCACGCTGCACGCCGCCAGCGGTGTGCTGCAGAGCATGCTGCTGCCGTTCAAGCTCGGGCTCGGCGGACCGCTCGGCGGTGGCCGTCAGTACCTGCCGTGGCTTCATCACAAGGACCTGATCGGTCTGTACCTGCGTGCCGTCGACGCGACCGCGTTCAGCGGCGCGATCAATGCGTCCGCGCCATCTCCGGTGACCAACCGCGAGTTCTCCAAAGCGCTCGGTCGTGCCCTGCGGCGCCCGGCGATCGTGCCGGTCCCTGGCGTTGCCGCCAGGATCATGGTCGGCGAAGTCGCGAGGTACGCGCTGACCGGCGTGCGCATGGTGCCCGGGCGCGCGCACGAGCTCGGCTACACGTTCGCTTATCCCGACATCGACGGCGCCCTCGCCGACGCGCTGACATAGGCGGCGCGGCGCAGACGCGATCATGAAGCTGGCGCGGACGAGTCTCCCTGCGCGCGGCACCTGTGGCAGGCTTGCGCTGATGCGGACCCGCCCAGATAGGTACCGGCGGCGGGGGCCGGACGCGGTCCGGGGGGCGGCGCTGCAACGGGTGCTCGACGGCGTCGCGGGCGTCGTCAACCGCCAGCTGCGCTCACACCGCGCGTGGAGCGTCGTCGCGGCGGCGGCCGTACCGGTCGCCGTCGGGACGATCACGGCGCGCAAGCGAATCGGGATGCACCCGGCGATCACGCTGCCGCTGGGCTGCGTGCCGCCGCTGGGCTGCGCGATCGCGGTGCCGAAGGGCCGCGCGCGGCTGCTGGCGGTGTCGGCGGCCTACATGCATCTGTTCAAGCTCGGCTGGGAGCTGCCCTACGACGAGCCCGCGAAGCTGCGCCGCAGGCTGTGGATTGATGAGCCGATCCGCTTCGACACCGCCGTCGGCCTCGGCGTGCCGCCCGGCCTGCGGCTGCAGCGGGCGCTGCGCACGCCGGGCGAGGTCACGATGTTCGATCGCGCCGTCACCGTCCTGTACGGGTCCTGGTTTCTGCCGCACATCCTGCTCGGCTACCTGCTCGTGCGCCGGCCGGAATACATGCCGCGCGCCGGCGCACGGCTGGCGGCCGCATACCACCTCACGTGCCCGTTTTACTTCTTCGCTCCCGAGGCGCCGCCGTGGTGGGCCTCGGAGCGCGAAGGGCGCATGAACGGCGAGATCGAGCGCGTCGCCCGGCTCGTCGTCTACGACCTGCTCAAGCGGGAGCCACCGCCGGAGGGCAGCACACAGGGCAACCCTTGGGGCGCGATGCCGTCCGACCACATCTCCTCGGCGGCGATCACGGCGATGGCCCTCGCCGAGATCAGCCCGCTCTATGGCGCGATCGGCTGGACGTACCTCGCGGCCGCGTCGTTTGCGATCGTCTACCTCGGCGAGCACTACGTCGCCGACATCGTTGTCGGCCTGCTGATCGCCGAGGCGGTGCGGCGCGCGGAACCGGTCGCGGCGCCGTTCGTGCGCGCCGTCGCCCGCGCGGTGGAGTAGCGCCGATTGGGCGTGCGAGACGTAGTTGCCCTCGAGCGCCATCGCGGTGAGGTGCCGCATGGCCCCTCGACCATCGTTGTGACCTCGGATGCGGCGCAGCTGATCAGCGGGGGGTGCACGACCATCGACTTCTTCTCGACGTGTCAGTAGATCAGCACGCCGCGGCCGCCGTACCTGGAATGCGATTGGGTGAACAGATCCTGGTCGTAGGCGCGGAAGTGGGTGGAGGTCGACGCGACGGACGTGGTGCTGTCGCCCGCGAGCCGTCAGACCCGAGCGTTGGGCGGTCAGGTCCTGCTGATCGGTCGAGACGCGCGCGTAGCCGATCCGGCGGCTCTTGGATCACAAAGGTTCGGCTGCGGGACGGTTGGCGGCGTCGGCTAGCGCGTCGGCCGCGCCGGTCGACGTCCCGCTGAAGGACCGGTCAATGGATGTCTAACAGCTCGGCCTCGGTGCAGGCGTGCGAGGTCGCCCGGCGCGAGCGGGGGCGCGCTGCAGATCTCCGGCCTGAGCCCGCTGCAACCGATAATGAGGTGCACGGCTTCGGGCGGCGCCGGCGGGAAACAGGCTAGGTGACGGCGCTGAGCTCGGTGGACAGCCGTGCTGTCAGCGCCGGCAGTCTCGCGGGCTTCCGGTCAAGCGCCCAGCGCACCTTGTCGACGGCTTCCAGCAAGCGCAGCGCGGCGACGTCCTCGCGCATTTCGTGATGGTAGACGTCCAAGCTCAGCCCGTAACCGTCTAGCAGCGCCGCGAACTCGCGCGAGTGCTCGTCGAGACCGTCACAAAGGATGACGCCGAGGTCGTAGTGGGGAACAAGCTGCCCGCGCGCACAGCCCCAGTCGATGACCGACACGACGCCGTCGCGGTCGATGACGTTCTTCGGGGAGAGGTCGCCGTGACAAAGACCAAGA
>JAHWJE010000274.1 GCA_019348575.1 Actinomycetota bacterium
TGCAGCGGTCTCATCGCTCGCGCTCCGGCCCGCCGGGGGAGCCGAACGCGTAGCCGATTCCCTGCACGATGCGCACCACGTCGGCGCCCAGCTTGCGGCGGACCGCGGCGACGTGCGAGTCCACAGCCCGCACGCGCGCCACGAGCTCGCGCTGGCTGAACGGCTTGGTCAGGCGGACCGCCAGCGCATCGGCGATCGTCACCTCGTCCTCGACGATGACGATCGTTGCGGTCTGGACAGGCTCCACCAACCGCATGCTAGGTCGCGGCGCGCCGGCCGGTTTGCGGATCGTGTGCAGATGCTGTCCCGGCCCCCGCGCCCGCGCCCTAGCCTTGCGGCTGTGCTCCGCACCGCGCCGCCCGCCGCCGCGCCCGTCGAGCGGCTGCCGCCACAGGCGCTGTTCGTCCTCGGCGCGATCTCGCAGTACGTCGGCGCCGCGCTCGCGGTGCTGCTGTTCGCCTATGTGCCCGCGGCCGGCGTGGCGTGGCTGCGCATCGTCGCCGCGGCCGCGGTCCTCGTCGCCTGGCGCCGGCCGTGGCGCACGAGCTGGACGCGCGCGCGGCTGCGGCTCGTCGCCGCCTTCGGCGTCGCGCTCGGGCTGATGAACCTGTGCTTCTACCTCGCGATCGACCGGCTGCCGCTCGGAACGGCCGTCGCGATCGAGTTCTGCGGCCCGATCTTCGTGGCCGCCCTCGGGTCGCGCACGCGCCGCGACGTCGCCGCGCTCGCACTCGGCGTCGGCGGCGTGCTGGCACTGGCCGACGTGCACCTCGCCGGCAGCCCCGTCGGGTTCGCGCTCGCCGCGGGCGCGGGCGCGTTCTGGGCCCTGTACATCGTGCTCGGCCACCGCGTCGCCGCCGACAGCGAGATCCGCCCGCAGGACGGTCTCGCGCTCGCGATGGCGATCGCCGCGGTCGGACTGGCGCCGGCGCTCGTCGCCGGCGCGGTGCCGGCGCTGGTCGACCCCGTGCTGCTGGCGGCATCCCTGGCGATCGGGGTGGCGTCGAGCGTCGTGCCCTACGCGCTCGAGCAGATCGCGATGCGGCGGCTGCCGCGGGCGCGCTTCGCGCTGCTGCTCGCGCTGCTGCCGGCGACGGCAGCGGTGATCGGCGCGATCGTGCTCGGCCAGGTTCCCGGGCTGCTCGAGGCGGCGGGCATCGCGCTCGTCGTCGTCGCGGCCTCGCTGCGCACCCATGCAGACGTTCCGTCGGACGCACGGGATCGCACAACTTCCGGCCTGCCGGCCAGTTAGAGTGACCGCAACCCGCATGGAGGCCGGAGCGCTCAGAGCACCCGCCGCAATCAACCGGATCTCGGTCACGGCGCCTCTTCTGCGGCTGCGCTCGGACGAGCAGCTGATCGCGCTCTTCCGCGCCGGCAACGACGGCGCCTTCAGCGTCATCCACGATCGCTACCGCCAGCGCCTCTTCGCCTACAGCCGACAGATGCTCGGGGGCTCGCGGCAGGACGCCGAGGATGCCCTGCAGGACGTCTTCCTGCGCGCCTACTCCTCGCTGCGCGGCAGCGACCGCCCGGTGTCGCTGCGCGCCTGGCTCTACCGCGTCGCGCACAACCGCTGCATCGACCAGCTGCGCAAGCCGCCGCCGCCGGCGCTCGACGTCTTCGAGACCTCGCGCAAGCCGCTGCACGACCCGATCGCGGAGTACGAGCGCCGCGAGGACCTGCGCCAGCTGATCGAGGACGTGCGCCGGCTGCCCGCCCAGCAGCGCTCGGCGCTGCTCATGCGCGAGATGGACGGCATGAGCTATGCCGAGCTCAGCGAGGCGCTCGGCGTCTCGCTGCAGGCGGTCAAGTCACTGCTCGTGCGCGCCCGGATCGGGCTCGTCGAGGCGGTCGAGGCGCGCGACACCGCCTGCTCGGAGATCCGTGCCGATCTTGCCGGCTGCTTTGATCGCGGCGTGCGCGCGACCGGGCGCGCGCGGCGCCACCTGCGCGACTGCGCCGGCTGCAGCGAGTACCGCGCGCAGCTGCGCGGCGTGCGCGCGGGCCTGTCGGCGATGGCACCGGCCGGTCCGGGTCCGCTGGCCGCGGCTCTCAAGCTGCTCGGGCTCGGCAGCGCGGCGGGCGGTGGCGCCGCAGGCGGCGGCGCTGCGGTGGTCGTCGGCGGTGGCACGGCAGCGAAGGTGACGGCGGTCGTCTGCTGCGCGGCGCTCGCCGCAGGCGGCGCCGCCGAGGTCACGCACAAGCTCAACAAGCCGTCAGGGCCGAGCGGGCGCACGGCGGACCCGTCGCAGCCCGCCCCGGCCTCGCCGATCCCCGCGCAGCGGACCGGGCGCGCGCCGACGGCGAGCGGCGTCACAGTCGTGCACGCGAGCTCGAAGGCCGGCGCTGACGGCGGCGGGCGCGCGGGGGCCGACATCCGCCGCAGCACGGCCTCCCCGACCCGGGCGGTCTCGGCGCCGCTGGGTGCGGCGCCGGCGAGCGCAGCCGGCGACGCGGTAACGGGCGGGGCGTCGGCGCCCGACGAGGAACCGGATCCGCCGGGCAGCGCCGAGGAGGCGGCGGTGGCCGCATGACGGTCGCCGAGATCCTCCTCGGGGTGATGTGGATCGGCGTCACCCTCTACGCCGTATTCGCGGGGGCCGACTTCGGCGCGGGGATCTGGCAGCTGCTGTCCGGACGCGGCGAGCGCGGCACGCGCATCCGCGAGCATGCCCATCACGCGATGGCGCCGGTCTGGGAGGCCAACCACGTCTGGCTGATCTTCGTGCTCGTCGTGGTCTGGACCGGCTACCCGGTCGCGTTCGCGTCGATCGCGTCGACGCTCGCCGTCGCGCTGACCGCGGCCGGCCTGGG
This sequence comes from Actinomycetota bacterium, assembly GCA_019348575.1. The sequence continues at coordinate 2,818 of JAHWJE010000274.1, forward strand.
GATCATCCTGCGCGGCGTGGCGTACGCGCTGCGATCGGCGAGCTCGGGGGCGGCCGAGGTGCGCGCGATCGACACGCTGACCGCCGTTGGCTCGCTGCTGGCGCCGTTCGCGCTCGCGGCCGCGGCGGGTGCGATCGCCTCGCAGCGCGTGCCGGTCGGCAACGCGACCGGCGACCTGTACTCGAGCTGGCTGAACCCGACGTCGCTGATGGCCGGCGTGCTCGCGCTGTTGTCGAGCGCGCACCTCGCCGCGGTCTACCTCGCCGCCGACGCGCGGCGCGAGGGCGACGAGGAGCTGGTCGAGGCATTTCGTGCGCGCGCGCTCGTCACCGGGGCGCTGGCGGGCGTGGCGGCAGTCGCGGGCGCGATCGTCGTGCGCTCCGACGCGCGCTGGATCTTCGATCGCCTCGTCGACACGCCGGCGGTGCTGAGCGTCGGGCTGTCGCTGCTTGCCGGAGCGGCGACGCTCGCGCTCGTCGCCCGCCGTCGGCTCGGCGCGGCGCGCATCAGTGCGGCGCTCGCCGTCGCGGCTGTCGTCGGCGGCTGGGCGCTCGCGCAGAACCCCGTCCTGCTGCCCGGGCTGACCGTGCGCGAGGCGGCAGCACCGGACAACGTGATGGTGCTGCTCGTCATCTCGATCGTCGCCGGCGGCGTGGTCCTGTTTCCCTCGCTGGCGCTGCTGTTCCGGCTCGTGCTGCGCGGCAGCTTCAGCGCCGAGCCGGCGGTCGCGCGCGAACCGTCGCTCGCGGGCCCGAGCAGCGGCTTGA
>JAHWJE010000275.1 GCA_019348575.1 Actinomycetota bacterium
ACGAGTCGGGGGGCGGCACCCTGGGCCTGACGCTGCGACTGGCGCAGGTGGCCTGCACCCTGGACCAGTTCCAGACCGTGCACGGTGTGCGCTTCGCCATGGCCGGGCGGCCGGTGAGGGTCTTCTCGGGCGACGGGATCGTGCTCGAGGACCCGGTGAGCTGCGACGACTACCGCGATCACCTGCCCGGACAACCGCCAGCTCCGCCACCGCCGCCGCCGCCGCCACCGCCACCGCCGCCACCGCCGCCACCGCCGCCCGCGCCCGACAAGCCGTCGCGCCAGACCCCTCCGCCCACGCCCACCACGACGGTGCAGACCGACGGGATGCTGCGCCTGGGCGACAGCGGCAAGCTCGTCGTGCGCTGGCAGCGCAAGCTCAACCGCACCGGCCGCGTCGGCCGCGTCGGTGACGACGGCAACTTCGGTCCGGCCACGCATCGGGCGACGGTCGCGTTCCAGAAGTCGGTCGGGCTCGGTCCGGCAGGGCTCGGCGTCGTCGGGCCGAAGACCCGCGCCGCCATGCGGCGCGTCCTGCGGTAGGCCGCCCCTGCTGCGATGTCCGAAAACCGCCAGCATCACGTGCTTGCGCGTGGGATGCTGGCTCCGTGATCGACGACTTCGAGCGCTGTTACCGCGCGGTGGCCAGCCGCGACGCGCGTTTTGACGGCTGCTTTTTCACCGCGGTGACGTCCACCGGCATCTATTGCCGGCCGAGTTGTCCGGCGGTCACGCCGAAGCGCCGCAACGTCCGCTTCTACCGGACGGCGGCAGCGGCGCAAACGGGCGGCTTCCGCGCGTGCCGGCGCTGCCGGCGCGGGCACGAGACGCTGTGCGACCGGTTTCGCTCGACGGCGCTCGATCCCGGCGGCTTCGCCGAGCAGGTTCGCGTCGAGGCGCCGCTCGTGCCCGAGCTGCTCGCACTCGGCGAGCTCGACCCGCTCGCGGGGACGTTCGTCGAGCCGCTCGGCTGCGTGCTGCGCGCGCTGGACCGCGCACGGCTGGCGGCGGACGAGTCGCTGCTCGTCGTCGGGGCGGGCTCCAACGGGCTGCTCGCGATCGCCGCTGCGCGGGCGCGCGGCGTCGAAGCGGTCTGGATCCGCGAGCCGCGCGAGGCGCGCCGCCGGCTCGCGCAGTCCTGGGGCGCGGCGCGGCACCACGACGAGCCCGTCGACGTCGCGTTCGTCACGAGCGCGCGACCCGACGCGGTCGCGGGCGCGGCGCAGGCGCTCGGCCCGGGCGGCACGCTGTGCCTGTATGCGACGGCGAAGCCGGGCGCGTCGCTCGGCCTCGACGCCGAGCAGCTCTTCCTGCGCGAGATCACCGTGCTCTCGAGCTGGTCGGCCGGACCCGGCGACATGCGCGCCGCCCATGCGCTGATCGCAGGCGGCCGGATCGACCCGCTGGAGCTCGTCACGCACCGCGTCGCGCTCGCCGAGACTGCGCGCGCGCTGGACATGCAGCGCCGCGGCGAGGCGATCAAGGCCGTGGTCGTGCCGTGAGAGCGGCGCGGCTGCACGGCCCGGACGACCTGCGCGTCGAGGAGATCGACGAGCCCGCCGGCGAGGTCGTCGTGACGGTCGAGGCTGCGACGGCCTGCGCGACCGACGTGAAGTGCCTGCGCCACGGCCACCTGATCCTCGGTCCCTACCCGGCGCGCTTCGGCCACGAGACCGCCGGCGTGCGCGACGACACCGGCGAGCGCGTGCTCGTCGCCGATTCGCTGCCGTGCCGGTCCTGCCGCTTCTGCGAGGCCGGCGCGAGCCAGCTGTGCGAGCGCATGACATGGGTGCTCGGCGGCTTCGCGCAGCGGATCGCGGCGCCGGCGGGCGCGCTGCACACGGTGCCGGACGGGCTCGAGGCGGCCGGCGCGGCGATGGCCGAGCCGCTCGCCGCCGCCGTCCACGCGGTCGCGCGCGCCGGCGAGCGTGCGTGTCGCGCGGGCGCGGGTGGCGGCGCGGCGGTTCTCGGCGGCGGGACGATGGGGCTCATGCTCGCCCGGCTGCTCGTCCTGCAGGGCTGCGAGGTCACGCTCGCCGACCGCCACGAGGAGCGCCGCGCGCAGGCGCGCGCGTTCGGCGCGCACGCCGTCGAGCAGCTCGAGCCCGGCGCTCATGCGCTCGTCATGGAGGCCGTCGGGCGCCCGCAGGCGTGGCGCGCGGCGATCGAGGCGGCGGCGCCCGGCGCCACGGTCGTGCTCGTCGGCGGGTGCCCGTCGGGCAGCGAGGTCACGCTGCCCGCGGCCCCGCTTCACTACGCCGAGCTCGACGTGCGCGGCGCCTTTCACCACACGCCGGCGGAGGTCGACCGCGCGCTCGCGCTGCTCGCCGCGGGCGACGTCGACTGGCGCGCGCTTGCGGGGCCGGTGATCGGGCTCGACGAGCTGCACGAGGCGCTGCTGCGGCCGTCCCGCGGCGAGGCGCGCAAGCTGGTCGTCGACCCGCACCGGTAGCCTGGCGCGCGTGGCCGTCGCCGTCGTCACCGACAGCACGCATTACCTGCCCGCCGAGCTCGTCGCCGAGCGCGGGCTGCACGAGGTCTCGCTCTACGTGAAGCTCGGCGGCACGCTGCGGCGCGAGCGCGAGATGACCGACCTGGCCGCGTTCTGGGAGCTGATGCGGTCGGGGTCGGAGCTGCCGACCACGTCGCAGCCCTCGGTCGGTGACTTCGTGGCCTGCTACGAGCCGCTGCTGCGCACCGGCGAGGACATCGTCTCGATCCACATCTCGGGCGCCATCTCCGGCACGTATGACTCCGCGCGACAGGCACGCGCCCAGCTCGCCGAGAACGGCTTCGAGGGGCGCATCGAGGTGCTCGACTCGCGCACGGTCTGCGGCGGCCTCGGCCTCCAGCTCCTCGCCGCCGCAGCACGGGCCCGCGCGGGCGCCTCGCTGCAGGAGGTCGCCGCGCACGCGCAGGCCGCGCGCGACAGCCTGCGGATCTGGTTTGCGCTCGACACGCTCGAGTACCTGCGCCGCGGCGGACGGATCGGCGGCGCCCAGGCCTGGATGGGAGGTGCGCTGAAGATCAAGCCGATCCTCTCGCTCGAGTCGCAGATCGAGCCCGTCGAGCGCGTCCGGACGTGGGGTCGCGCGTTCGAGCGGATGGTCGAGTACATGCGCACGCTGCACGCCGACGGCGCCGACGCCTGGTGCGTGCAGCACATCCAGGCGCCCGACGAGGCGCAGCGGCTCGTCGAGCGCGGGCTGGAGGTCTTCGGCTGCGAGCCGCGCTTCGTCAGCGAGGTCGGGCCGGTGATCGGCGCGCACGCCGGGCCGGGGATGATCGGCGTCGGCGGGCTGCCGGCGGCGATGCTGGATTAGAAGTCGGGTTCGGAGGTACTGAGACAGCTTCTCAGTGCTTCTCAGTCATCCCGATCGGCTCGTGGCGCGGACCGACTGCTTCTTCAGGGTCGGACCGACCGGACGCAGCGATCTGACCTGCGCGTGCCATAGAGCCGGCCAGCGGCGGATCACCGGGCTGCGATGTGCGCCGTCGCAGACGCCGGATGTAGATACCGGCGCCGATGATCGTCGCGAGAAGGGTGGCGAGAAAGACGGCGA
>JAHWJE010000276.1 GCA_019348575.1 Actinomycetota bacterium
GTCGTCGATCATGATGACGCCGACCAGGCGGTTGTTCTCGTCCACCACCGCCGCCGAGACGAGGTTATAGTGCTGGAACAGGCGCGCCACGTCCTCCTGGTCGTCGGTCGCCCGCACCACGTCCGGATCGCCGCTCATGATGTCGCCGATGCGCACTGGGCGCTTGGAGCGCAGCATCTTGTCAAGGGGCACGGTCCCGCACAGGTGGAAGGTCGGGTCGACCACGAAGATCTCGTAGAAGGTGTCGGGCAGGGTCTCCGTCTCGCGCAGGAAGTCGATCGTCTGGCCCGCCCCGTCGACGGCCCGGTAGAGGTAGCGCCACTGCCCATTGACCCGGATGTAGGTTTCGTCGACGTGCCACGGCCCGCGGCAGGGCCGGAGATGCCGCCGCAGCCGCTTCTCGAGCTCGGGGGCGAAGCGCTGGACCCAGCGGAAGAGCGAGACGTGGTCGACCGCCACACCGCGGTCGGCCAGCATGCGCTCGAGGTCACGATAGCTGATGGGGAACTGCAGGTACCAGCGCACGGCCCAGAGGATGATCTCGGCCGGGAAGCGGTGTCCAGGGTAGGTGGCAGGCTCGGGCGTCATCCCGCCAGCTTCGCCCAGCCGGCTCGTTCCGGCCAGAAACCGTCAACTTGGCAATGCCCGCCAGCGCCGCCATCGCCGCGAGGTTGTCGCCCGCGATCAGCAGATCCTCCTCGCCGAGCACGACGGGCTCTCCGGCCGGGAGCGTGCGCATCGGCGCAGGCTACGCGGGGCGGCGGTCGTCGCCGCCGCCGGTCGGCGCCCTCGCGCGCCCGACTTTGCGAGCCTACGCACGGATGGCGTCCCTGCCTCGCCGCGCGCTCGCGCTCCTCCTCGTCGTCGCGCTCGCGATCGCTGCGGTCGTCGTGCTGTTTCCCGGCGAGACGCACCGCCCGCGGCTCGTTCCCGGCACGGGCGCCGACAACGACCCGCTCGCCTACACCCCCGCTCGCGAGCGCGCGTTCGCGGCCGCCGCGGCACGCGGGCACGCGCACGTCATCTACGCCAAGTCGCCGGGGGGCGCGCACGCGAGCGCGGCGCGCACCGCGCGCTACCGCTCGCTCGTCGAGGCCGCCGCGGAGGCGGCCGAGGTGGAGCCCGACACGCTCGAGGCGATCGTCCTGCTCGAGAGCGCCGGACGTCCCGACGCGATCGCCGACCCGCAGCTCGAGGGCGCCGTCGGGCTGACGCAGATCCTCGCCGAGACCGGGCGCAACCTGCTGGACATGAAGATCGACCCCGCCGCCGCACGACGGATCGGGCGCTCGCTGCGCCGCGCGAGGCGCGCCGGCGACAGCGAGCTGATCGGACGCCTGCGCGCCCGCCGGCGAGCGGTCGACGAGCGCTTCGATCCGCCCAAGGCGCTGGCCGGCGCGGCGCGCTACCTGAAGTTCGCGCGCGAGCAGCTCGGCCGCGCCGACCTTGCCGTCGTCAGCTACCACATGGGGATCGGCAACCTGCAGGACGTGCTGCGCGCCTACGGCGAGGACGAGATCTCCTACGCGCGCCTGTACTTCGACTCCACGCCGCTGGAGCACGCCGAGGCCTACCGCAAGCTCGCCGCGCTCGGCGACGACTCGGCGACCTACCTCTGGCGTGTCGAGGCGGCGCGCGAGATCATGCGCCTGTATCGCTCCGACCCGGCGCAGCTGGATCGCATCGCCGCACTGCAGACCGCGAAGAACTCGTCCGAGGAGCTGCTGCATCCCGAGGAGCAGACGCTGAGCTTCGCATCGCCGTCAGAGCTGCGCGCCGCCTACGACGAGCGCCGCATCGTGCCGCTGGCGCCCTCGGCGCTCGCGAAGCACGGCCTGCGGATCGACCGCGGCATGGGCGAGCTTGCGCCGCGCCTGAACCGCCGCAAGACGACATACCGCGGGCTGCGGCCGGCGGCGCTCGCGCTGCTGGCCTACATGGGCGCGGGCGTCAAGTCGATCTCGGGCAGCCAAGGCTCGCTCGTCGTCACGAGCACGGTGCGCGACGAGCGCTACCAGCGGCTGCTGCTGTCGCGCAACCGCGAGGCGACGCCGAACTACTCGCTGCACACGACCGGCTGGGCGTTCGACATCCTGCGCAGCTACAGCTCGCGGGCGCAGGCGCTCGCGTTGCAGTTCATGCTCGAGCGCCTGCAGTCACACAACCTGATCGCGTGGGTGCGCGAGCCCGCCGCGATCCACGTCACCGTGTCCGAGGACGCGCGGCGGCTCGCGGCGGTGTTCGAGCCCTAGACCTTCGTGCCGAGCAGCTCGTGGACGTGCGCGACGACGTTCTCCGGCGTCATGCCGAGCTTCTCGAGCGCCAGCGTGCCCGGCGCCGACGCGCCGAAGCGGTCGATCGACACGATCGCGTCGGCGTAGCGCTCCCAGCCCATGCGCACGCCGGCCTCGACGGAGACCGCCGGCAGGTCGCCCGGCAGGACCGACTCCTTGTAGTCGTCGTCCTGCTGCTCGAAGAGCTCCCACGACGGCATCGAGACGATGCGCGCCGGCACGTCGAGCTGCTCGCGGGCGGCGAGCGCCGTCGCGACCTCGCTGCCGGTCGCGATGATCGTGACCTGCGCGTCGTCGGCGTCGGCGAGCACGTAGGCGCCCTTCGCGACGCCGGCCGCCGGGGCGTACTCGGAGCGGTCGAGGATCGGCAGGTCCTGGCGCGAGAGGACCAGCGCGGCCGGGCCCTCGAGGTCGTCGATCATCACGCGCCAGCTCTCCGCGGTCTCGTGCGCGTCGGCTGGCCGCAGCACGACGAGGCCGGGGATCGCGCGCAGCGCAGCGAGGTGCTCGACGGGCTGATGCGTCGGGCCGTCCTCGCCGAGGCCGACGGAGTCGTGGGTGAAGACCCACGACGTCGGCAGCCCGGTGAGCGCCGACAGGCGGATCGCGCCCCGCATGTAGTCGGCGAACTGCAGGAACGTCGAGCCGTACGGGCGCACGATGCCGCCGTGGGCGGCCATGCCGTTGACGGCCCCGCCCATCGCGTGCTCGCGCACGCCCCAGAAGACGTTGCGACCCGCCTTCGCCGCCGTGTAGCGCTCGGAGTTGGGGAACTCGGTCTTCGTGGACTCCGACAGGTCGGCCGCGCCGCCGACCATCGTCGGGACGCTGTCCTCGAAGGCGGCCATCACCTTCGCCCCGGCGCCGCGCGTGGCGATCTTGTCCTTGTCCCACTCCGTCGGCAGCGCGCCCGCGAGGCTTGGCAGCGGCTTGCCCTGCCAGGCGAGGTCCCACTCCTCGGCGAGCTCGGGGTGCTGCTCGGCCCAGGCTTCGAAGCGCTCGTTCCACTCGCCGTGCGCCTCGGCGCCCGCCTCCTTCATCGAACAGGCTGCGTAGACCTCGTCGGGGACGTAGAACTGCTTGTCGGGGTCCCAGCCCATGACCTCCTTCGTCGCGCGCACCTCGTCCTCGCCGAGCGCGGCCCCGTGCGCCTTGCTCGTGCCCTGCCTGTTGGGCGCCGGGTAGCCGATGACCGACTTCACGCGGATGAGCGTCGGGCGGTCCTCGACCTTCTGGCCGGCGCGGATCGCGGCCTCGATCGCGACGGTGTCGTT